>CAZTDK010000383.1:0-6431 GCA_964611965.1 uncultured Binatia bacterium (SeqCode)
CGAGTCGACGACGACGCGGAACGCCACCAGATCGTAGATCTGATCGTAGAGCAGATTCTGCGCCTGCATCTTCTGGTAGATCGAGTAGAAATGCTTCGGCCGGCCGGTGACCTCGGTCTCGATGCCGTCCTCCTCGAGGCGCTTCGACAGCACGGTGATGACTTCCTGAATGTAGCGTTCACGCTCCGCTTTCTTCTTGGCGACATTGCGTTTCAGCTGGTAGTACACTTCCGGATGCAGGTAGAGGAGCGAGTTGTCCTCCAGCTCGCTTTTCATCCAATAGATGCCGAGGCGATGCGCCAGCGGCGCGTAGATGTCGAGGGTTTCCTGCGCGATGTCGTGCTGGCGCTCGGGCGGCAGCGAATCCAGCGTACGCATGTTGTGCGTGCGGTCGGCGAGCTTCACCAGGATGACCCGGATGTCGCGCGCCATGGCGACGATCATCTTGCGGAAATTCTCCGCCTGCTTCTCCTCGCGGCTGCTGAAGCTGATCTGGCTGATCTTGGTGACGCCGTCGACCAGCTGGGCAACCTCGGTTCCAAAAGCACTCTCAATCTGGTCCAGCGTGGTCAGCGTGTCTTCAACGGTATCGTGCAGCAACGCCGTCGCGATACTGGGGATGTCCAGCTTGAGCTCGGTAATGATGCCCGCCACCTCGACCGGATGGATCAGATAGGGTTCGCCGGATTTGCGCTTTTGGCCCTTGTGGACCGTGGCGGAGAAGTCGTAGGCGCGACGGATCAGCTCGGTGTCGGCGCCGCTGTCGTAGCTGCGCACCCGTTCGATGAGGCTATTGATGTTCATCGGTTCGCGAGCCGACCGCCTGCGGGCCGAAGCGTTCGACGGCGCGGGCCAGGATCTGCTCGGCGAGCGCTTCGGGGTCCTGGCGATCGCTATTCAACACCAGATCGTAAATTGCGATATCGTCGAGGTCAAAGCCATAAATCTCGCGGTAGCGCTTGGCATCCGAGCGCTGCCGCGCGTCATTCAAGCGCAGCACGGTTGCCGGGTCCTTGCCCTCGCGTTGCGACACCCGTTGCGCGCGCACGTGATCGCTGGCGGTGAGCCACACTTTGAGCGCCTCGGTACCTTCCTGCACGGTGAGGAAGCCGGCCAAACGCCCCTCCAGCACGAAGCCGCCGCGGCGCGCGTAGGCAGCCATCGTTGCGTCCAATTGCCGGTCGATGCGGTGATCGCGCTCCGCCAACTCGTTGAACTGTTCCAGCGTGAGGCCGCGCCCTTCGGCTTCCTTGCGGAACAGATCGCCGGCATAGATGAGCGGCACGCGCGCCCGTTGACTGAGCAAGCGTGCCACGGTTGTCTTTCCACTGCCCGGCAGCCCGGAGATCGTAATCAGCATCGCTCGGATCTTACAGGCATCCTGGCAGCGCGACAACGGCGCGTTTGGCAGATCGCCGATTGCCTCGCCAGCGGACGCAAGCGGAGTGACGTTCGACGATCACCGCTATGCGCGCCGGGTAGCCGGCTTCGCGGACTGGCTTTGCGCGCCAATTCGACGGCACGTCCCTCGATACGCCGCCAAGAGAAGAGAGCATCTCGGGATGAACGGATGCTGTGTTGATTCTCAATGATATTTCCCCGTTCGTCCCGAGTGCGCGGTCTTCTCACGCGCCGTATCCAGGGACATCTCGGATCGGCGGGCAAAGCCTCTCGGACTTGGCAGCTCCCGAGCGACCAACGGGAGTGGCCGCCGCCCCTCGTCATTCCTGTTTGTAGGCGTTCAAGCGGTTGTAGAGCGTCTTGACGCTGATCCCGAGAACCTCGGCGGTCTTCTGCTTATCGCCGTCATAGTGCGACAGGGTTTTCATGATGAGCTGCCGTTCGGCCTCGGCCGCCGAGGTTCCGACGGGGACATGCACGCTCGGGCCGGCAGGTGCGGCCGGCGTCGACGGATACGGAGCAATGCCGCCGACCTCTTCGGGCAAGCACTCAGGGGTAATCTCACTGTCCGCAAGGATGAAGGCACGATGCACGGTATTCTTCAGCTCACGCACGTTCCCCGGCCAACGATGCTTGCGCAGGCGATCGAGGGTGGCGGCGCTGATCTGTTTGCCGGTCTCTTGTGCCTTGTTGAGCTCCTGCAGAAAGTGATTGACCAGCAACTCGAGGTCGCCGGGACGCTCGCGCAGCGGTGGTAGCATCAGCGGAAATACCTTGAGGCGATAGAGCAGATCCTCGCGCAGCTTGCCGTCACGCACCGCGTCCTCGGGGACTCGGTTGGTCGCGGCGATCATGCGCACATCCACCTCGATCGGGCGCTCGCCGCCGATACGCACCAGCGTTCCGGTCTCCAGCACGCGCAACAGCTTCACTTGCAGCTCCACCGCCATCTCGGTGATTTCGTCGAGGAACAAGGTCCCCCCGGAGGCGCGCTCGAACACCCCTTTGTGCGTGCGCTCGGCACCGGTGAAGCTGCCGCGCTCGTGGCCGAACAGCTCGCTCTCGATGAGGTTCGGCGACACCGCGCCGCAGTTGATCGGCAGAAACGGCGCCTTGCGGCGGCGGCTCAGCTGGTGCACGGTTTGCGCGGCAAGCTCCTTGCCCGTACCGCTCTCGCCGGTGATCAGCACGGTGGCATCGGTCGGGGCCACCCGGGAGATGAGATCGTAGACCTTCCCCATGGGCTCCGAGGCGCCGATCATCGGGCCGAAGCGGCCCAGGCCGCGCAGTTCATCGCGCAGCAACTCGATCTCGTCCTTGAGCTCGCGGGTGCGCTTGACGTTGGTGAGAATGGTGCGCAGGCGGGCGATGTCGACCGGTTTGGTGAGGTAGTCGGCAGCCCCGGTGCGCAGCGCCTGCACGGCGGTGTCGACACTGGCGTGGCCGGTGATCACCACCACCTCGGTGGCGGGACTGCTGCCAGTATCCTTCAGAAAGTCGATGCCGCTGCCGTCGGGAAGCATCAAATCGATGAGCACCAGATCGGGCAGGTGCTCGGCGAAGAGCTCACGCGCGGCGGCCAGGGTACTGGCGGTCGCCGTGGTGAAGCCTTCGAGCTCGACGACTTCGGCCAGTGCGGTGAGTGAATTCAGGTCGTCCTCGACGACGAGTGCGTGCGGCATAGGCGGATCAAGCTCTGGAAGCTGCAGCCGGCAGGTATACCTGAAAACACGTTCCCCGACCAGCAGCGGTCTCAACGCGGATTTCACCCCCGTGCGATTCCACGACCGAGCGCGCGACATAGAGGCCGATGCCGGTACCGCCGCTCTTGGTAGTGAAGTGCATCTTATAAATCTGCGACTGCAGCTCGGGCGAGATCCCCGGTCCGCTGTCCTGCAAGGAGATCCGAATCTGGCTGTCGCCATTTTCCAGATGGACGGCCAAGTGACCGCCGTCGGGCATCACCTCGAGCGCGTTGATGGCAATGTTGAGCAGCGCCTGCTTGAGGCGGTCCCCGTGGCCGGTGAACGGAACCGGCCCTTCTGGCAGCGACGTCTCGACCGTAACGCGTTGGTGCTTCGCTTGCGGGCCGACCAGCATCACCAACTCGCGCACCAGGTCGCGGACGTCGATCACCTGCTGTGGTTCGCCGGTCGGCGACGTGTGCACCAGCAAGGCGCGCAACTGCCGATCGAGCCGCGACACCTCGTCACGCAGGACATCCATGTAGCGCGTCTGCCGCGCGCGGGTCCGTTCGTCGACCGCCTCAGTGTTGGCCGCCAGGGATTCCTTGAGCAGCTCGAGGTTCATCACCATCGCCTGCAGCGGCGTCTTCAGATCGTGCACCACGCCCATATAGAAACGCGTCAGGCCGCGCATCTGGATCGCCAGGCCCAGCTCGTTTTCCAGGGCATCGATCATCTCGCGGCTCTTGACCACCACCAGGAAGCCTTCGCCACCTTCGTCGCTGAGCTCGTTGACCTCCAGCCGCAGCCGGGTGGTCTGGTCGGTGTCCGGCACTTCGATATCGACGTAAGGCGTCGTGCCGTGGGTTGCGGACAGCGCCGACTCGAGCAGGTGGCGGAGGTCGTCCCAGCGCTGCTCGAGCGCACCTGCGCCGTTGCATTTCAACAGCTCGCGCGCCGGGGCGTTGGCGAAGTCGAGGCTCAGATCGGCGCGCACCAACAGGACACCGACGTCCATCACCTTGGCCAGGGCACCCAGACGGCGGGTAGCTTGCGTGCTCTGCTCGCGCGCCTCGCTGAGCTGGGCGCCCACCTTGCGCGCCACCGCCACCGCCTGCGCAAACTCGTCGCGTCCCTCCGCCAACGACACCGGCTCTCCGCCGATGGCACGCTCGAGGGCATGTGTCAGTGCCGCGCCGCGCCGCGTCAGCTGGACGTGCAAGAGCACGCCGAGGCTGGCGACGCCGAGGACGCCGGCCAGCGCCGCCAGGGCAAACTCGCGGCGGGAGCGATAGTAGAGCTTCGCCAGCGGCTGACTGTTGATCGACAATCGCAGGTACCCCAGCAGGCGCGACTGATCCACAAGCGGCACGAAGAGATGATACTGCCCGCCCTGAAACATGACCTTCGTGTCGGCGAACTCGACGTCCCCTTCGTGCCGAAAAATAACCTCCGGAACGGCAAGCTGGCGGCCGATCTCGAGATCGTCGCTGGCGGCCACCTTGCCCGCCTCGTCGACGACGGCGATCGATTCGACCACCTCCGAATGCTCACTGACGTCAGCCACCAGCTGCTCGAGGCGCAGGCGCGCCGCCGGGTCGCCTTGCACCAGATCCTCGACGGCAGATTTTGAAATGGCCGACGCCACCTCTTTGCCGATCATCCGCGCGGTGTTCTGGATCAGGCTGTTGGAGACGGCACGCAACGAGTGACCGACCCACACGGCGACACCGCCCAGGAAGGCCAGGTACAAAGCGAGCAGGAGCAGGACACCCTTTACCGCTAAGCGCATAGCATCACGCGTCTTCCACGGCGCCTGGCACCGACCCTCTACTCCTAGCTCCTGGGTTGAGAAAACGGAAGCCGCACTGTTGCATCGTGCACTCCCGCCATAGGTGCGTGCCGGCAACGCCCACCCGCCGCGGGTGCGCCGTCAGTCCGAGCGTCACCGCGTTAACGACCGCCACTCGACCATCGACCCCTTGTGCTGCAGACGCTTCACGCCCGGACGCATCACGTTACCCGCAAATGGGAGGCACAGGCCTTGCGAGGGTATCGGCGTGATGAACCCGCTCGCCCCGCAGCCCCGCTCAGCACGCATGTTCTCTGCCACGGCACGCGGGTTTTCCATGGTCGAGGTGCTCGTTGCTCTCAGCATCTTCGGCATTCTCCTCAGAACCGCGCTCTCGGATATCCACTCTCCCCGACTGCAAATTGGGACCGCTCAGGCCCAAGTCGTCGCCCAGCTCAGGGTCGCCCGCATGAAGGCGATTACCAGCGTCTCGCACGTCTCCGTCAGCTTCAGCAGCACGACGCAATTCAAAGTCTACCCCATGACCTACAACGGCACGACCTGGACGCTGGCATCGTCGCCGACCAACACGGTGACCCTGCCCAGCGTGGTGACCTTTCCCTCGTCTGCGGTGGGCACCCGGATCGAGTTCAACAGCCGGGGAATGATGGTCGGCTCGACCTCGGTCACCCAGGTCAATCTCAACGACAGCTACGGTCAAACCCGATCCCTGCAAGCATGGCCGTCAGGACAGGTCAATGCCCTGTAAACCCCACCGCAACGACCGCGGCTCGATGCTCCTGGAGGCGCTGGTGTCGATCTGCCTCCTTGGCATCGGCATGGCGGCGCTCAGCGGCTTGATGGTGCAGCACATTCGGGCGGCGGGAACGAACAACCTGCTCACCACCGCCATTGCGCTCGGGGAGCAAGAGCTCGAGGATTTGCGATCACAGGACTACAACACCGGCTTGGTCAGCCGCACGACCACCTCCACGCTCGGGATCACTACGTATACGATCACGACGACGGTGACGGCGGACACTCCGGCACTCAACATGAAGACGGTCAACACGAACGTCACCTGGTCAGGACTCAATGGTTCGCAATCCTATGCGCTCAACACCATCTACACGCAGCTGCAGAACTGACGGCGGCTTTAGCCTCATCGAGCTGCTGGCGGCGATGGGCATCGCCTCGTTGGCGTTCGCCGCGGGCAGCACCCTCCTGAGCGCCGGCCGCTACTTCATGCAAAACCAAGTGCAACGCATCGAAACCGTCCAGGCATTGCGGGCGACGATCGATAGCATGACGCGCGACCTGCGTCTGGCGGGCGCGTGCTTGCCTATCCAAGGCGACTTCAGCCCCATCGACGCCATCAATTCGGGTACGACCGATACGATCACCACGCGTTCCGGTCTGGTGCGACCGAATCTGACTTGTATCTACTCCGCTCTCAGCGCCAACGCTGCACAGAACGCCACCGCCCTCACCGTCACCAGCACCGCCGGATTCCAAATCGGCATGGGCGGCTACATCTTCAACCAGATCGGAAG
>CAZTDK010000384.1:0-6393 GCA_964611965.1 uncultured Binatia bacterium (SeqCode)
CCCCCCCCCCACCCCCACCCCCCCCCCCCCCCCCCGCTCCCCATCACCATCGCCACATCGCCGGAATCGTTGCATGGCGACTGTTTTCCACAATCGCTATCGGACCGGCAGGCCGAGCCGTCGCCGGCACAAGTGAAGGGGCCCGTGTTGCTGGCCACGGCGAGATCCAGCAGGCCATCGCCATTGAAATCGCCGAAGTCCGCCGCTTCCGGACTCAAGCCGACCGGAAAGGCCACTGGCGAACCGAATGATCCGTCCGCCTGCGCGAGCAGAACCTCAACCGCGCCGGTGGCAGGAGACGGGCAGGAGCCGCCGGGACAGTCGGTGGCGCCGCAACACTGCAAGCCGGCGTTACTCCCTCCGGAACACACGGCACGGATGCCGTCGTCGGCCACCGCCAGATCCGAGCGTCCGTCGTGATTCCAGTCAGCGACAGTGATCGCCGTGGGACACGATCCGACCGGGTAATTGTGCACCGCGCCAAACCCGCCGGCAGCCAGGCCAAGAAATACTGAAACATTGCTGGTTGATTTGTTCACGACGACGACGTCGAGGTAGCCGTCCGCATTGAAATCGCCGCGGCCGAGCGCCACGGCGTCACCCGCCGACTGCAGGTTGACTGGCGCGGCAAAGCCGAGCGGTGGCTGAGCGCGAAATACCTCGACCGTGCCGCCACCCGTTCCGCTTGGGCTGTGCGCGACGACCAGATCGGCGACACCGTCATTGTCGACATCCCCTGCCACCACGCTGGTTGGGCTCGGAAGGGTCAGCACATCTTCAACCGCGTTGAAGCCCCCATCGCCACGACTGATCAGCACCGCCGCGTCCGGTCCCTGGCTGCCGTGATTGACGCACACCGCGTCCGCGATGCCATCGCCATTCACATCGCCCGCAGCGATCTCCAGCGGCTCCTGATCCGCCACGAAGGCCCGCGGCGCCGCGAAGTTCCCATGGCCGTCGCCGAGCAGGACACTCGCGTCGCTGCTGCGCGTGTTGGGCAGGAGCACGTCCAGCGCGCCGTCGCCATTGACATCAGCCAACGCCACCCCAGAGGGGGTGCTCCCAAGGCTCCCCGAGACGAAGAAGCGTGCGGTGCCGAACGAACCGTCCGCTAAGCCCTCAATGACGGCGATATTGTCGGAGTTCTGGTTCGTCACCACGAGATCCACGCGGCCGTCGTTGTTGAGGTCGTGCGCCGCGACCGCAATCGGCTGGTCGCCCACAGGGATGGTCTGTACGTTCGAGAAAAAGCCGGTCCCGGCACCACGCAGGATGCTCACGGTGTTCGCAACTTTGTTAGCAACGGCCAGATCCAGCTTGCCGTCGCGATTGAAGTCCGCCACCGCAATCGCTGCGCTGCCCGCGCCAGCCGGGAACATCTCGCCGAATTGGGTGAAGGTGCCATTGCCCTGGCCCAACAAGACTGTCACACCACCGGTATCGTTGCCTTCGTCGACAACCAGCGCGTCCAACTTGTCGTCGCCGTTGACATCAGCCGCCGCAATTGCCGTGGGGCCGACTCCAGCCGGAATGGGATTGCCTTGCGCCTCGAACGGAGGCAGATCGGCAGAGCCCGTTCCCTTGAAGAAGACCACGGTATTCGACAGATCGCCAATGAGGAGATCGGGGATGTGATCGCCGTCGAAGTCGCCGACGCCCATGGCGGATGGAATCCGCAGCAAGTTCACATTTCCCGCTAGGCTGAACGTGCCGTCCCCTTTGCCCGATGAGCCGTTGCCGAACAGCACCGTTGCTTGCTCGTCCTGCTCCGCGACCACGACATCCAGAATGCCGTCGAGCGGGCCATCGAACGAGCCCACGTCGACCAGTGCAAGGAGGGATGTCGCATCACTGGTCGACCCAGACAGCGGATATGTGGGTGCGGCCCGAAAGACCTGCGCAAAGGCCCCGCTGGCACTTAGAAGGATTGCCCCGCTCGCAATCAGCACGCGCATCGTCATTTGTCGTTGGTCCATCACACCCCTCCCTCTCAATGAATCCCTTCCCCCAACCGAGCCCACCGCACCCAGTGGTCGTCGCCATCCCACGACCAGTAGATCAGAAAAGCCTTCCCCTCCACCTCGTCAACGTCCACAAAGCCCCAGAACCGGCTGTCGTAGCTGCGATCCCGATTGTCACCCATCACGAAAAGGTGATGCGGCGGCACGGTCACCGGCCCGTAATCGTCGCGCGTCCCGTGGCCACGGCCACTTCCCGCACCGTCGGCAAAATAGGCACGCGGATCCTCCCAGAGCTCGCCGTTGATGTAGACGTGTTTGGAACGGATCTGCACGACATCCCCGGCAACGCCGACGGTGCGCTTGATGAAATCCTTGGACGGATCGGCGGGATACTCGAAAACGATCACGTCGCCGCGTCGTGGCGCGCGCCACGACAGGAACCGCGTCCCAATGATCGGCAGGCGGAAGCCGTATATGAACTTATTGACCAGGATGTGATCGCCGATTTGCAAAGTTGGCAACATCGACCCGGACGGTATCTTGAACGCCTGGACGACGAAAGCTCTCATGAGCAGTGCCAGCACCAACGCCATGGCGAAGGCTTCGGCATACTCGCGCAGGACCGACTTACCCTGCGGCGGGGAAGCGGCGACCGCTTGCGCTTCGGCCTGCGGTTGCACCGGGGCAGACGGCTCAAATGGCAGTGACATCGACGGGCGGGATGGCAACGCTCAGGGCTTTCAAGCTGCGCACGATAGACGATCCTTGCGGCTCTGGCTATGCCTCAACTTTCAGGACCGCGAGAAACGCCTCCTGAGGGATCTCCACACGTCCGACCTGCTTCATGCGCTTTTTCCCCTCCTTCTGGCGCTCCAGCAGCTTGCGCTTGCGCGAGATATCGCCACCGTAACACTTGGCGGTAACGTTCTTGCGCAGCGCCTTCACGGTTTCCCGCGCGATCACCTTGCTGCCGATGGAAGCCTGGATGATGACCTCGAACATCTGCCGCGGAATCAGCTCCTTCATCTTCTCGGCCAGTTCGCGACCGCGGGCATAGGCGCGCTCATGGTGCACGATCAACGACAGCGCATCGACCGGATCCCCGTTGATCAGCACGTCGAGCTTCACCAGATTCGATTCACGCATATCGATGAGCTCGTAGTCGAGTGAGGCGTATCCCTTGCTCACCGACTTGAGGCGATCATAGAAATCGAGGACGATCTCGTTCAGGGGCAACTCGTACGTCAACATGACGCGCCCCCGTCCCAAAAACTTGAGCTCGCGCTGGCGCCCGCGCTTCTCCTCGCAAAGCTTCAAGACACCGCCCAGAAAGCCTTCGGGAAGGTGAATGGTCGCCAGAATGATCGGCTCCTCGATCTTGGCGATCGCCTGGACCGGCGGCAGCTTCGCCGGACTGTCGATGGTCAGCACCTCGCCGGTCAGCGTGGTCACCCGGTAGGCGACGGTCGGGGCCGTAGTGATCAGGCTCAACGCAAACTCGCGTTCCAGGCGCTCGCGGACGATCTCCATGTGGAGCAAGCCGAGAAAGCCGCAGCGGAAGCCAAATCCCAGCGCCACCGAGTTCTCGGGCTCATAGGTGAACGACGAGTCGTTCAAACGCAGCTTTTCGACCGCGTCACGCAGCGGTCCGTACTGTGCGGTGTCGGCGGGATAGAGCCCGCTGAAGACCATCGGCTTTACGGCCTTGAACCCGGGCAGCGGCTGCGGCGTCGGACGCAGCGCCTCGGTCACCGTGTCCCCGATGAGCGTCTGGTCGACTTCTTTGATGCCCGCCATGACGAAGCCGACTTCACCGGGCCCGAGCTCGTCGATCTCCAGCGGACGCGGACTGAAGACGCCAACCCGCAGCACCTCGTGCGTCGTGCCGCCCGCCATCAGCAGGATCCGCGTGCCTTTGCGAACGCGGCCATCGAACACACGCAACACCATGACCACGCCGTTGTACGGATCAAACCAGCTGTCGAACATCAACGCGCGCAGCGGAGCGTCGGCATCGCCGCGCGGCGCCGGCACGTGGCGGATGATACCCTCGAGCACGTCCTCGGTGCCAATGCCCTCTTTCGCGCTTGTCAGCACGGCATCCGCCGTATCGAGGCCGATGATCTCTTCGATCTCCGCTTTCACGCGCTCGGGTTCGGCGCCCGGCAGATCGATCTTGTTCAGCACCGGCAGAATCTCGAGATCATTGTCGAGCGCCAGATAGGCGTTGGCGAGTGTCTGCGCCTCGACGCCTTGCACCGCATCGACCACCAGCAGCGCGCCTTCGCATGCCGCCAGGCTGCGCGATACTTCGTACGTGAAGTCGACGTGTCCCGGCGTATCGATCAGGTTGAGTTGGTACTCCTTGCCGTCCTGCGCCAGATAGTGCAGGCGCACCGCGCTCGCCTTGATGGTAATGCCGCGCTCGCGCTCCAGATCCATGCTGTCGAGAATCTGCGCCGTACGCTCACGCGCGCTGATCGTCCCGGTGTGCTCGAGCAACCGATCGGCGAGCGTCGACTTGCCGTGATCGATATGGGCGACGATCGAGAAATTGCGGATCCGCGCGGTTTCCATTGAGCTGAAAGATAGCGGTTAGGCGAGTCGCGGTTGGCGGTTAGGGGGGCACCCCAACCGCCAACCGCTAACCGCCAACCGCCTCTCCCCTGGCCTTCTTCCGGAAGAATTCCACGGTCTCGCGCAGGCCGGCCTCGAGTGCCACCTGCGGACGCCAGTCCAGCACCCGGCCGGCGAGCGTGTTGTCGATGACGCTACGTTGCTGCTCCCCCGCCTTTGCCGGCCCGTGCTGCTCCGACGCCTGCGCGCCGCACAGCGTGCACAGATGTCGAAAGAGGGTGTTCACATCCGTCTCGATGCCGGTGCCGAGATTGACCGCGCCACTGAACGGCGCCGTCAATGCGGCGAGATTGGCGCGGACCAGGTCGTCGACATAAACGTAATCGCGCGTCTGCTTGCCGTCGCCATTGATGACCGGCTGCTCACCGCGCAGCAGCTTCTCGGCAAAGATGGCGATCACCCCGGCTTCACCGTGCGGGTTTTGCCGGGGCCCGTAGACATTGGCGTAGCGCAGCGCCGCGTAGGAGATGCCGTAGGTGACCGAATAGAAAAACAGGTAGCGCTCGCTGGCCAGCTTGGCGATGCCGTATGGGCTGAGCGGTTCGGTCTTGTGGGTTTCGGGACATGGAAAAGCGTCCTGTTCGCCGTAGATGGCACCGCCGGTCGATGAGAAGAGCACGCGCTTGAGCCCATGCTGCCGGCCATGTTCCAGAAGGTTCAGCAGTCCGATGATGTTGACACGCGCATCGAAGATGGGATCGGCAACGGAGCGGCGCACGTCCATTTGAGCGGCGTGGTGGCAGAGGATCTCGGGTTTCTCACGTTGAAACACCGCGGCGACTGCCGGGTCCTGCACATCCAGCTGATAGAACGTCGCCTTGGGATTGAGATTCTCGCGTTTGCCCGACGACAGATCGTCGACAACGGTCACCTGGTGCCCGGCCGCGACGAACGCGTCGGCCATATGCGATGCTATGAACCCCGCCCCTCCGGTTACAAGAATCCTCATGCCTCCCCCGCTGCGAACAATTTACGGAAGTATTCAATACTGCGTTGCAAGCCGTCCTCCAAATTCACCGCCGGCTCCCAGCCCAAGGCGCGGCGCGCCCGCGTGATGTCAGGTTGGCGCGTGTTCGGGTCGTCCTTCGTCCGCTCATCCTTGGGCGATACGAATTCAATCTTCGATGTGCCGCCGGTGAGCCGCAGCACGGTGTTGGCGAACTCCAGGACCGTCATCTCACGCGGGTTGCCCAGATTGACCGGCTCCACTTCATTCGAATCGAGCAAGCGTACCATTCCTTCCACCAGATCGCTGACGTAGCAGAAGCTGCGCGTGCGCGAGCCGTCATCGTAGACCGTGAGCGGCAGGCCGCGCAGCCCTTGGGCAATGAAGTTGGTGACGACGCGGCCGTCGTCCACCCGCATGCGCGGCCCAAAGGTATTGAAGATGCGGCAGATGCGCGTGTCGATCCCGTGGTAGCGGTGGTAGGCCATGGTCATGGCTTCAGCGAAGCGCTTCGATTCGTCGTACACGCCGCGCGGCCCGATCGGGTTGACGTTGCCCCAGTAGGTCTCCGGCTGCGGGTGCACCTGCGGGTCGCCGTATACCTCCGAGGTCGAGGCCAAAAGGAAGCGGGCCTTGTGCGTCCGCGCCAACCCCAGCGCCTTGTGTGTCCCGAGCGCGCCAACCTTCAGGGTCTTGATCGGCTCGCGCAGATAGTCCACGGGGCTGGGAAGCGAGGCCAGGTGCAAGATCGCGTCGATTTTCCCGTCGACGTAGATGTACTCCGTCACATCGTGCTTGATGAACGTGAAACGCGCGTGGCCGGCGAGGTGGCCGATGTTGCGAAGGTGG
>CAZTDK010000385.1:0-6386 GCA_964611965.1 uncultured Binatia bacterium (SeqCode)
TCGGGCTCGGTGCGCAGTACGGTGTCCTGCTGCCCTTCAGCCGTGCCCAGGAGGCGGAAGCGGATCACATCGGCCTCATCCTCATGGCCAAGGCCGGCTACGATCCGCACGCGGCGCTGGAGCTATGGCAGCGCTTCGAAAAGAGCGGGGCGAAGACACCGCCGGAGTACATATCCACGCACCCGAGCTACGGGACGCGCACGCACAACATCGAGGGATGGATGCCGGAGGCGCAGCAATACTACAAGCCTGATCCGAGCATTCCGATCACTCCGCTACCGGGCCCATAGATAGGGGCCCGTTAAAAAAGGAGCTCACCCTTCGGGAGCCTCAGGGTGGGCGGCAAATCTCCAAAGATGTCAGGAGGGTATCCGCTCATGCTGAGGCTCTCGAAGCATGGGGCGGGGTTTTCAACGGGCCCATCGGGGCCCGAAACGCCGTTCAGCGATTGCTGCGTTTGTGGTGGCGCTGTCCGCGTAGTACCAATGACGGATGACCGTCCCGTCGTTTTCCGGCATGCGTGCGCGGCAGCGTGCCGAAGCGATCCTGGATGTCGGGACCTTCCGGCCGCTCATGGAGGCGGCCGGCGAGACGCCCTTCGTTGCGGGATCGGGAATGCTGTTCGGTGCACCGGTCTTGGTGGCGTTTACGGATGGCCACCTTCGTGGCGGGACCATCGGCGTCCACGAGTCCGGCCTGCTTGCGGCTTTGGCCGAGACCGCCGCAGACAGCCGGCGCGCCGGCGGCCGCCCCACGGCGTTGCTGATCGGCTTCGACACCGGCGGGGTGCGTGTCGAAGAAGGCCCGCGCGCTTTGGCGGCGGCCTCCGCAGTCGGCGTCGCCCTGGCGCGCTTGACGCTGATCGGGGTTCCGCTCGCGGCGATCATCAGTGGGCCGCGCGGCTGCTTCGGCGCCCCGGCGGTCATGGCGGCGCTGCCACGCTGCATCATCATGACGGAGAATGCGCATTGGGGGCTCACCGGTCCCAAGCTCATCGGTTCGGTGACGGATCGCAGCGGCGCCGAGCACGACGGCTTCGTGGCGACGAGCGCGGCCACCCGGCTCGCCAACGGTGACGCGCATGCGGTGGTCGCGGACTCCGCCGCAGGGGTGCGTGCACCGCTGCGCCGCTTCGTTACGGACAGCCGCGACCTCGCCGAGACGGTGACGATTGAGCAGCATCTCGCCGGCAGCGTCGACATCACCGCCTCCCTGCGCCGCAAGCTGCGCGACGGCGGCGTGGCAAACCGAGCGCAGGTGACGACGACGCTGGCCCCGCGGCGGCGCGATCTGCTGCGCTACTCGCTGCGCGGCCAATGGAAACGCACGGGCCCGATCCACCGCGCCGGGTTGATTCATGCCGCCTTTGGCACCCTCGGCGAGCGGCCGGCGCTTGGGCTCATTCTCGAACCGGAGCCTTCGTACGGTGCCGGGGTCGGTATCGAGGAAGCCGCCGTCGTCGCCGACATGATCCGTAGTGCCACGACACAGCCGGGGCCGCGGGCCGCGATCCTGACGTTCCTGTTTTGTCAGGGGCACGCGGTGGACCTCGAGCAGGAGCGCTTCGGGTTGCCGCGCGCCCTGGCCGAGTGCCTGCGCTCGATGGCGGCGGCGCGGTGGCTGGGTCATCCTATCATCAGTGTGCTCGGCGGCGGCACCTACGGCGCGGCATACCTGGCACTGGCGGCGCCCGGGCACCGCATTCTGGCTTTGCGCGGGACCTCCATCGCGCCGATGGCGCCGCACGTGCTCCAGGCGTTCCAAGCGCTGCGCGGGTTCAAGTCCGGGCAAGAAGTCGAGATGCAACTCGCCGAGTTGATCCCGGGCATCCGCATGGTGGAAAGTGTCATCCGCCTCCCGCGGGTCCTGCGCGAGGAGCTGACCGATCTGTTCGCGAGCGTCGGCCCAGAAGCAAGTAGCTGACAGCCAGCTTGGTCGACGGCGGCGGTGGGGAGCCGGCTTCCAGCCGGCTTGGTTGTGTGCGCCCAGGAGCTTCGAGCCTCCGGCCGCCGCGCGTCTGGAATTGCCGCCCTGCGTTCGACGCTTCAACAGACCCGCAGCCTCATGCGGCGCTTTGACCCACGGGTCAAAAGGCTACGAGTCTGCAGCGTAGCTGCTTGCCGCCGCACCGACCCTGCGCAGGAGCCTCTGTTTTCCCTGGAAAACACCCGCGAAACACAGAGAAAAGCAGCGCACTTCGCAGAACGACCGGTCTTGTCCTGGTTTGTCAAGACGTTCTTCACCGCTTCTGACACACCGTCAAAAGCGCCTTCGCGCCGCTTCGGCGCCGGCAACGCGTGGCATGTCGGGTGCACTAAGCACTGTCTCACAACGGCAAAACAGGAGGCAGCGGATGGCAAGGACAAGCAGTAGTCACGCGGTAGTAACACCACATCGGGAGGACCACGACGAAGCGTTCGGCAACGAGCGCCAAGGCCTGGATCCAGGCGAGGGGGAACGCAAGCTGATGCAGGCGGTCTTGAGCGAAGCCATTGTGTGCCTGACGGGCCGCGCCGGTCCCGCGCGCGAGCGCTATCAGCTTGCGGCGGAAGCCTTGCGCTGGGTGCGCTCCAGGGACATGAGCTGGCCATTCTCGTTTGAGAGCATTTGCGATGTGCTCGGCGTCAATGCCGACTCCTTGCGTCGGCGTCTTATGCCGCATGCGGTCGCGTCCCCGACCGGCGACTCGCACACGGGCACCCGCGCCACGCATCCCCTGCGCGTCGTTACGCTGCTGCGCATGCGTGGCAATGATCGCTCCACCAAGGTGCGCCTGGCACGAAGGTATCGCGACTGAGGGTGTTGGGGCGGGCACGCCTTGCGAGTCCACTTTCGTTTCCTCAAGCGCTTGCTGATGGCAGATGGCGTATCGCTGATGGTCGGAACCATTATGCCATCGGCGATCAGCCATCAGCCGGAGGCGCGCATGCTTTCGTTGGCCGGAGGCGCGCCTCCGGTAGGTCCAGCGCCGATTTCGACCCGGCTTGCGCTGCCGTGTTCAGTTGTGGGAGAAGCACACGGTGATCCTGTCGCGACCAAGGAGGACCAGTCCATGAAGAGGACCGCGTGCGTTTGTAGCGTTGCTCCGCTGCTCTTGCTTGCCCTGGCATTCGTGCCCGGCTGCTCGTCGTTCTCGGCGAGCTCCGACAGCATCTCGAGCCCGTTCGTCTCTTCTGCGTCGAGCTCGAAGAGCAGCAGCCCCGAAGCGGCCTATCGCGAAGACGTCAGCGACTACACAGCGGCCCACCTCCAGTCGGGGGGAACGGCCGACGAGTTGCGCCGGCAGATCGGATCGCTGGCGGCCAAGCACGGGATCACGGACTGGGAGAATAACCCGTCCACGTACCGTGGCATTGGCGAAGGGCTCGCGAAGGCGGGATACCGCCAGGTGCAAGTCGACGCCTTCAAGAAGAATCTGGCCACCAACCCTGAGCAGGCGGGGTGGATACAAGACGGCTACGACGCACGACGCTGACGCGCTTGCCGTGCGTGCCGCGTTGATCACGCACTGAGAGAGACGCGCCGATGTGTCGCGTTCCCCCGCCCGTGCGCGATCTGGGCGCGTGGTTGCTGCCGGTTGCGGTCCTGTGCGGCGTGTCGTGTGTGCCGGTGCCTCGCGCCCATGCCGAGACGTCGCCACGGTTCGTCGAGTATCTCTACGTCGAGGCGAACTCCGGCGACTCCAGCGGCGGACACGCGGCCATCTGCTTCGCGACCCGCTGTTATCACTTTCAGCAGGCCGAAGAGCAGACGATTCGCCTGCACCGCGACGACGCCGCGGAGTTCGACTACCGCTACCGCTTGCTCGGCAACCGCACCATTCATGCGATCCGCATTGAAGTGGCGCCGGCGACCTACGATCGCCTCAGGTCGGCATTTCAGGAGCGCCTGCAGATTCAGGATCGCCAGTACGATCTTCTGGAGTCGTTGATTGCCGATCGCCAACTCCTGGAACGCGTCGGGGGCGATTCGGTCACCGGCGCCGACGCCCGCCGGGCGGCCACGCCCATTCCCGGCAGCGCCTACTTCGTCCTCGATACGGCGGAGACCGCGCGCCCCCTCTGGTCGGACAGTCAGCGGTCGGCGACGCTCGACCGCCTTGCGGACCGCGTGCGCGCGGCGTACGGAAGCGACTTCATTGAACGCCGCAGTCTCACGCTGCGCCGCGCCATTGCGCAGCTTACGCCTGCCAGCGAGGCCGACCTCGATCTCCACGCGGACCGGCTCCCCGTGACTCCGGCCGGCTTCGCGACGCGACATCGCGAGCTCCTCAGCGGCTGGTTGGCCCTCGAGGTCCTGCGCGCGGCACCGCCGTTGCGTGCGGGCAGCTTTCACGTTCCGCAGAGCACCGACTTCGCGCTCCAACCGGCGGAGGTCGACGCGCTGAACGCGTATGCGGCACGGCTGGCGGACGCCCTGATCCGGCTGATGGATTCGGAGCGACCCGATTGGGGGTATCCGCTGCTCGTCGGTATGGCCCGCCTCGTGGCGCTCCAGGCTTCGGTCGACTCCGGCCAGCTCGTTGTGCTGGATGACTTTCCGGAAGACGCCACCGCGATCCCGTCCGCAACGGTTGCGCGCCACGCCAACACCTTGGCGCAGATGCGCGATGAACGCGCAGCTGATTTCCTGGCGGCGCGCCGGGCTTTCTTTGAATCGCCGGCGCAGGAGGAGGCTGATTTCAGCGTCTTCGAGACCGCGGGCAATCTGCTTGTCGACCTCGATCGGGCGCTTCTACTGCGCGCGCCGCTGCGCGTCTACAGCGGCGCGCTCGTCCCGACAAAGAGCGCGCTGCGCTCCGACTGGCCGATGCCCGAGCGCTCAGCGGGTACTGGGCGGCGAGCCCTGGCGGTGGCGCAAGAACGTGAGCGCCGCTATCGCGCCGCGCTCGCGGCTGCGTACCACTACGATCTGATCTCACGGAACTGCGTCACCGAGATATTCCGCACGATGGAAGCGGCGATGACGACGGGCCCCGAAGGGGTGAACGGCCCCGAAGGGGTGAACGTACCCGAAGGGGTGAACGTACCCGGTGGTGTGCGTGCCGCCAGTACCAGCGGCCTCGGCGGCTACGTCGAGTGGCGCCACACGCTCAATTTCATTCCGTTCCTTTCCGCCAGGGCCGTCAGTCACGCCTATCGTGTTGCCGACAGCGTCGAGCGGCCGTCGTATCGACGTCTCGCCCTCGATCGGATGTCTCGCCACGAGAACGCTCTGCGCGTTGACCTGCGCGAATCCAACGTTCTGACGGCACGCAGTTACGAACGCAATGGCAGCGATCCGATCTTCCTGTTCTTCACGGATGACGTCGTCCTGCGCCGCCCGTTGTACGGGATTGCCAATCTTGTCGTGGGCATCGGCGGCGCCGTTGCGGGATTGATCCTCCTGCCCGTCGACGGTGGCGCGATGCTGCGTGCGGGGGTCGACGGTGCGGCGTTCAGCGTGCCTGAGTTGGTGTTCATCAATATTCGCAAGGGGTCGATGGCCTTTGCGCCACGGCGGTGGCTCACCGCCGATGCCGCTGCCGTGGCGGCGCCCTCGGAGGCGTCAGGTTCACGGGCAGGCGGAGAGTACCAACGGGAGCAAGCGCAAACGGAAGAAAGCACTGGAATCGCGGATGGACGGAGATGAACGCGGATGCCGATTTCATCTGAAGCGTCGCCTCGAAATCAGTGAGCACCTCCAAATGAGTTCCGTACGTGTGCAAGCCGCCCTGCGGGCGTGAGGCGGCAGAACAGAAGCAAAGGTGAAGGAGCCGGGATGCAACCCATCGCTGTGGCGTCGCTGTTTGCCGGGGGCCTGTTTGTTGGCATGCTGCTCCTCTTGGAAGCCGGGCGGCGAATTGGCATCCGGCGCGCGGCGGCGGATCCTGAGGGTGCACGTGCCGGTGTGGCGACGGTCGACGGTGCCGTCTTTGGTTTGCTGGGGTTGCTCGTCGCATTTACCTTTTCGGGGGCCGCGGCGCGCTTCGACGCGCGGCGCGCATTGATCATCGAAGAGACGAACGCGATCGGCACTGCCTATTTGCGGCTCGACCTCCTGCCGCCTGCCGCTCAACCGGCGCTGCGTGCGAGCTTCCAGCGGTATGTGGACTCTCGGCTGGAGGTATACCGCAAGCTACCGAATATCGAAGAGGCGAAAGCAGAGCTGGGTCGATCCGCCATCATGCAGGGTGAAATCTGGAGTGCGGCCCTGGCCGCTTCTCGGGAAGGCGCTTCGTCCGCGAGCATGCTGCTCCTTCCGGCACTGAACCAGATGATCGATATCACCACCACGCGGACCATGGCGTCCGAGGTTCACCCACCCGCCGTCATCTTCGTCATGCTTGGTGGCCTGGCTCTGGCCAGCTCGCTGCTGGCCGGTTACGGCATGGCTGGTGGAAAGAC
>CAZTDK010000386.1:0-1801 GCA_964611965.1 uncultured Binatia bacterium (SeqCode)
AGAATGTCGGGGCGGCGTTCCAGCAACGCCGCCGGCAAGCCGACGGGCACGTCCGGCGGGTAGACCTGCTCGGTCAAGGCCGTGCCACGCGGGATCGGCCCGGGGTTGCGGCCGAGCAGGATGCTGATCTGGTTTTCCTTGGCGACGATCTGCCGCTCGACGTCCGGGATCGTCGCGGCAGCGCTGGCCAGCGCTGCCGCGGCGCGTTCGACCGCCAGCTTGGTGCCCACGCCGCCGACGAGCTGGCGGGTGAACAGCTCGAGGGTCTGCTGGAACGAGTCGCGCGTACGCCGCGCAATCTCCAGCTCGAGGTCGAGCTCGCGCAGCTCGAAGTACGCTTGCGCCACGCCGGTCACCAGCGACAGGATGACGCCGCGTTGCACATCCTCGGTGGCGAACAGGTTGGCGAGCGATGCTTCGGTGGACCGCCGGATGCGGCCCCAAACGTCGAGCTCCCAGGCCATCTGGAAGGCGCCGAGGAATTGGTTCCCGGTCACGTTCTCGTTGCCGATCGGATTGAAGACGCGTCCGCGCTGCGCGTTGCCGGTGTAGGAGACTTGCGGCAGCAGATCGGCGCGCGTGACGCCGACGGCGTAGCGTGCCTGCTCGACGCGCGTCGCGACGATGCGGATGTCGTAGCTGTTTACCAGGGACTGCTCGATCAAATCCTTGAGCGCCGTGTCTTGAAACACCTGCCACCAGGGGAGGTCGGCGAGCGAGGTTCCGTCAACGCTTGCCGGCTCCGCGTCCGCGCTACGGAACGCGGGTGGTGTGTCGACTGCTGGCCGCTGGTAATTGGGCCCAAGGGCGCAGCCGGTGAGGAAAAGCAGACAACAGACTGGGAGACGACAGACAACAGACCGGAATCCCTCCCGGAGTCGCTCTCGAGTCTGTCGTCTGTCCGTCTGTTGTCTGTCGTCTTTCAGGTGACTTTCGCTCCACATCAGTGCACCCCCACCTGGGCGGCGCCCGCATCGGGCTGCGGCGCCGGCGCGGCGGCTTCCTCACGGTGCGACAGGCGCTCGACCACGTAAAAGGATACCGGAATGATGAAGATGGCGATCACCGAGGCGGCGATCATGCCACCGATCACCGCGGTGCCGAGGATCTTGCGCGACTCGGCGCCGGCGCCGGAGGCGATGACCAGCGGCACGACGCCGAGGATGAAGGCGAAGGCCGTCATCAGGATGGGACGCAGGCGCAGCCGCGCACCGGCCAATGCCGCATCGACCAGCGGCGTGCCCTTTTCATACTCGTCCTTGCAGAATTCGACGATCAGGATGGCATTCTTGGCGGCCAAGCCAATCAGCATCACCAGGCCGATCTGCGCATAGACATCGTTGTCGTAGGCCCGCAGCCAGAGTGCCAGGAAGGCCCCGAACACGGCGATCGGCACGCCGAGGAGCACGCTGAACGGCAGCGTCCAGCTTTCGTATTGTCCCGCCAGGATGAGGAACACCATGAGCAGCGAGAAGCCGAAGATGACACTCGGCGGCACACCCTTCGCCGATGCCTGCTCCTGGAACGACATGCCCATGTAGTCGTAACCCATCTCGTGCGGCTGCGTGGCGGCGAACACCTCTTGCAGCGCCGCCATCACCTGCCCGGAGCTGTAGCCCGGTTTCGCCGAAGCATTGATTTGCGCCGCATTGTAGCCGTTGTAGTGCATGAGGAACTCGGGACCGCTGGTGGCGCGCATGTCGACCACGGCCGATAGCGGCACCTGCTCCTTCTTGTTGTTCAGCACATAGAAGCGGCCGACGTTGTCCGCCTGCGTGCGTGCCGAGCCTTCAGCCTGCAC
>CAZTDK010000386.1:1811-6381 GCA_964611965.1 uncultured Binatia bacterium (SeqCode)
GTACACCTGCCAGACGAACCCGAAGCGGTTGAAGTAGTTGACGAAGGTGCCGCCCAGGAAGCTTTGCAGCGTCTTGTAGACGGCGCTGAGCTCGACGCCTTGCTTGAGCACCTTGTCGCGGTCCACCCGGGCAAACATCTGCGGCACGCTGGGGATGAACGTGGTCCACACCGTGCCCAGCTCCGGACGCTGGCGCGCCGCGTTGAGAAACTCGTTGGTGTTCTTGGCCAGAAACTCGACGCCTTGGCCGGAGCGATCTTCGAGCATGAAGGTGGCGCCGCCCGAGGTGCCGACACCCGGAATAGCCGGCGGCGGGAAGGCGAACGCCTGCGCCTCCGGCATCATGTACAGCCGCTCGTTGATCTCGCGCATGATCACCGCCGCGGAACGGCCCTGCTTGTCACGCTCGGCCCATGGCGCCAGGGTGACAAAGTAGAAGCCGCTGTAAGTCGTGTTGACGCCGCTCAATAGACTGTAGCCAACTACAGTGTTGTAGGTCTGCACGCCGGGCGTCGTCTTGAGGACCTCCTCGATCTGCTTGCAGGCCGCGTCGGTGCGCTGCATCGACGACGCGTCGGGCAGCTGTGCGTTCATGTAGAAATACCCCTGGTCCTCCTCCGGCAGGAAGCTGTTGGCCAAGCGCGAGCCGAACACCCCGGCAGCAACGGCAAATCCGACGAGCAGGAGCATGGCCAGTCCGGACTTGCGCACCAGATGGTGGCAGCCGTTGACGTAGCCGTCGGTGGCCCGGGCGAAGACGCGGTTGAACCACCGAAAGAATGCACCGAGCGGGCCGCGCGCTTCTTTCTTGGGGCGCAGCAGCAGCGCCGCGAGCGCCGGACTGAGCGACAGCGCGTTGAAAGCGGAGATGATCACCGACACCGCGATGGTGACGGCGAACTGCTGGTAGAGCCGGCCGGTGATGCCGGGGATGAAGGCCGTCGGGATGAACACAGCCGACAAGATGAGCGCGATGGCGATGACCGGTGAGGACACCTGCTCCATCGCTTTCAATGCGGCGTCGTGCGGCGACAGCCCGGTCTCGATGTGGTGCTCGACGGCTTCGACCACGACGATGGCGTCGTCGACGACCAGCCCGATCGCCAATACCAGACCGAAGAGCGACAGGGTATTGATGGAAAACCCGAACAGCGGGAAGAGCGCGAAGGTGCCGACCAGCGACACTGGCACCGCAAGCAATGGGATCAGCGTCGCGCGAAAGCCCTGCAAGAACACGAAGACCACGATGAGGACGAGGACGATCGCCTCGAACAGGGTGTGCACGATATCGCTGATGCCCTCTCGGACGGCCAGCGTGGTATCGAGCGACACCACGTAATCGAGGTCGTCAGGGAAGCGCTTCTTGGCGTCCTCCATCAGCGCCTTGGCCTGGTTCATGGTGTCGATCCCGTTCGAGCCGGGCAGCTGATAGACGGCGATGATCGCTGCCGGCGCCCCATTGAGCCGCCCGATGGTGGCGTAGTTCTGCGCCCCCATCTCGATGCGCGCCACGTCACGCATGCGCACGACGGAGCCGTCGACATTGGCGCGCACGACGACGTCGCCGAATTCCTTCTCGCTGGTCAGACGTCCCTGGGCGCGTACTGAGTAGGTGAACTGCTGCCCCTGCGGCACCGGCTCACCGCCGATCTGTCCGGCCGGGTTCACGGTGTTCTGCTTCTGCAGCGCGTCAAGGATCTCACTCACCGTGATGCCGAGCTTGGACAGCGTGTCGGGGTCGACCCAGAAACGCATGGCATAGTTCCCGGCGCCGAAGATCGAGACCTGGCCGACGCCGGGAACCCGCGACATCGGGTTGTTGATGTTGATGAAGGCATAGTTGGTGAGAAAGAGCGCGTCGTACGTGCCCTTTGGCGAGTAGACGGAGAACAGCGCCAGCGGACTGGTCGTCGATTTCTTGATGGTAACGCCGTACTGTTGAACGTCGAACGGCAATTGCGACGCCGCCTGCGAGTAGCGCATCTGCACCAGGATCTGGTCGGTGTTCGGCACGGTGGTGACGTCGAAGTCGACCTTCAGCGTCATCTGTCCGTTGCTGGCGTTGTAGGAATACATGTAGATCATGTCGTCCACGCCTTGCATCTGCTGCTCGACGGGCGTGGCGACCGAATCCGCGACGGTGATCGCGTCGGCACCGACGTAGTTCGCCTGCAACTGGATCTCGGGCGGTGCGATGTCGGGGAACAGAGCGATGGGGAGCTGCACGATGGAGACGATCCCGATGATCACCATGATGATCGAGATGACCATCGCCACAATGGGCCGATTGATGAAGAACTTTGCCATGCGAGAGGCCCTCGCGCCGCGTCAGAAGGCGCCGACGGTCGGCGTCGGTACCGGCGTCGGCTCGGTGTAAGGCTTGGGGGCGACGACCATGCCGCCGCGTACCTTCTGCAGGCCCTCGGCGACGACACGCTCGCCGGGCTTGACGCCGTCCAGGATGACCCAGTTGAACCCGGAGCGCGGGCCGGTCGTCACATTGCGCATTTCGACCTTGTTGTCCGCGGTGACCACTGCCACCTGCATCTGGCCCTGCACGTCGCGTACGGCGCGCTGCGGAACGACCAGCGCCTTCGGCTGGTTATCGATCACCGCCCGCACCAGGGCGTAGCCGCCGGGCCGCAGGACATTTCCCGGGTTGGGGAACTGGGCTTCGAGCGGCAGGGTGCCGGTGCGGGGATCGACCTGGCGGCCAATGACCGACAGCGTGCCGCGATGAGGAAAGACGGTGCCGTCGGCGAGGATCAGCTCGAGCGCGCCCTCGCGTGGGGATTCATCCTTGGCGTGCGTCCGGGTGTACTTCAGGTACTCCTGCTCACTCACCGGGAAGAGGGTCTTGATCGGATCGACCTGCGACACCGTGGTCAGCTCGGTTGCGGGTTGCACCAGGTCGCCGATCTGGGCGATGGCAATGCCGGAGACGCCGTCGATCGGTGAGGTGACCTTTGTCCAACCCAGATTCAGCTTTGCCTGCTCGACTGCGGCGCGGGCAGAGTCGACCTGCGCTTTGGCGGCCAGATTCTGCTGGATGGCGTCGTCGAGCTCCTGTTGGCTGACCGCGCCTTCCTTGGCGAGCGGGGTGTAGCGCGTCACGTCTTGTTGGGCCTTCACTTGCGTGGCCTGCGCGCGCGCCAACTGGCCCTGCGCCTGATCGAGCTGGGCTTGAAACTCCCGCGGGTCGATCTGGAAGAGCAAATCGCCGGTGTGCACGACGTCGCCCTCCTTGTAGTTCTTGCTGAGCAGGTAGCCCTTCACCTGCGGGCGGATGGTGGCGTTGATGAAGCCGCTGAGCGTCCCAATCCACTCGCCGTACACCGGCACATCCTTTTGGATCACCTCGGTCACCAGGACGTCGGGCGGCGGCGGGGCGGCGGCTTTTTCTTTCTCCTTGCAGCTCGATACCGTCGCGGCAGTGATCGCCAGCGCCAGCGCAAAAGCATGGTTCCGTTTTGCAATCCACCGTTGGGCATGAAGCAGCGACCTCGGGAACAATGCTCGTCTCATGAGTGTGTGCTCTCCAGCTCCTGGTTTGCGGGAAACAGTCGCCGCACGTCAAGAGAATTACGAAACCACGAGAGCGGGAAAACGTGCAACCAGGGCGCTCGTCGCTCCCGTTCGCGCTTTCGAAGTTTCGTGCTTTCGTGATTCTCGCATGGGTTGGCGTTCCACGGAGTCCGCCTAAACGACGCGCTACTTTGCTTGGATCGACCGCAGGTAATCGGTGACCAGCATGAGGCGACCACGAACGGCGGCTTGCTCCATGGTCCCACCGCTGCTGCCGGGATCGTCCGACTGGAAGGTCTCGCCCCACGCCGGCAGCTCACTGTTGCCGTGGGCCGGATAGGGGACCGAGCCGTCGAGGATGTCGAGCACCTCCATGTACGGAAATTTTCCACCTTGTTTCTTCGCCAACAGCGTGAGGTCGGGTGGCTTGGTGTTGAGCGTTGCCGTCATCGGGCCTTTGCCCTTGCCGTCACGCCCGTGGCAGGTGGCGCAGTACTTGACATACAGCCGCTGGCCCGCTTCCAGCGCCTGACGACTCGCTGCCGACGCGGGCGTGGTGCCGAGCAGCACGCCGACGGCGGCCACGCATGCCAATTCCAACGGCCATCTTCTCGCCATCGCCAACCTCCTTGTGAAGCTCGTCGGTTCGGTGCTGGACGCCTTTACCGCAGCACAGCGCGCAGCGCAACCGATGAGGCAGTGGTGCGCACGCGCGGCGCGACGACATTTCCTCGAACTTTCCGTGGATTTTCCGGACTTCACGCCCGGACTCCCGCGATGATGCCGCATCGTCTTGTGGAGAAGGAGCGCCAGCAAATGAAAATCTTGATTACCAGCTCTCGCCTGCCGCACGCGCTCGGCGAAGTGCGGAAATTTGGCGAGGCCGGACACGAGGTGTACACCACGGACACCTTCCACACGTCGCCCGGCAGCCACTCGCGCTATGTGAAGCAGAGCTTCATTACGGCCTCACCGACCTTCGAGACGGCGAAGTTCATCGCGGATTTGCAGGACATCATTCGCAATCAGAAGATCGACATCCTGG
>CAZTDK010000387.1:0-6374 GCA_964611965.1 uncultured Binatia bacterium (SeqCode)
GTGCGTGCTGCTGGTGGTCTGCTTCGCAATGCCTGCCCGCGCCGGCCCGTGCCCGTTCGGCGTCACTCCTGAAACCGCGCAGCGGCTGTTCGATCGGCTAAAGCGACTGTCGGTGGGCGACGGCTACCGCTTCGAAGGTCTGGGCACCGAGAAGTCGGACATCGTCGTCCAGTGGTCGCGCGACGGCAAGGACTGTCCGCCGATTCGCGGGCCGATCGAGAGTTGCTGGCGGCCGCTCGGTCTGCCGACGTTTCGGCTCGACGTTTCTCGTGATTTGGGTGAGCGGTGTCCCGGACTGCAATTGGTTGTGCAGGAGCTCAGCTCGGTTGCTGCGCAGCAACCAACCGCACGCTTCGGCGCGTTGGCTCTCGGGCTCGTAGCCGCGCTGTTCATTCGCTGCGTTGGATGGATCGCCGTGGCATTGACGGCGGCGATCCCGTGGCTGTTCAATTCAGCTGATGCGCTGACCGTCGGACTCGGCGCCGCCTGGTTGATCTTCGCCGTCCTGCTGTTTGATCGTAACGTTACGCGGCGCCGCAGCCGCGCCGAGGATGTTGTCCTGCTCGGGCTGTTTGCCGTTTCGTTCCTGATGAACTGGTGGCTGTCCTCAGGCGGACCGGGTGATCTGCGCTTGAATCTGGCGGCCATCTGGTCCTCCGAGCTCGACCGGCGTTGGGGACCCGCACCCATCGCGCTCTTTCGTCTGCTGGGAACCGCCTTGGGAGGGATTCAGGACAGCGAGATCCGCTGCTGCAATCTGTTGCTGAGCAGTCTGCTCCCGGTGCTGCTGTACGAGATCGTCGTGGAGCTCGGCGTGAGCCGGCCTGCGGCGCTGGGTGCGGCGTTCGTCGCGGCCGCCCATCCGCTATTGATCGCCTTCTCGGGTGTCCTGGAGCGCGAACCGGCGTACCTGTTCGCGGCGTGCGGATCGACGTTGGCGCTGATCAAGTTTCTGAAGCACGGCAGCTGGAACCAGGGCACTGCGTTCGTCCTCGGAGCCGTCTTGGCAACGACCACACGCCCGGAAGGTGCGCACGTATGTGTGGTGTATGCGGCGATGCTGTTGCTGGTTCCCGCACCGGGCTGGACGCGGGGCGTGGCGACCCTGGCGCTGATGGTCCTGGTCTCCCTGGCGGCGGCGTACGTGCACTTCGTCGTGCTTTCCAAGCCGCCCAGCGGATATCCGCTCATGGCGCGGGCGCCGCTGCTGTGGACTATCGTGTTCGACGCGGACTTCACGCCGCTTGCCTGGATCGTCGCCTGGGTGGTGGGCCTCGTGGTCGGCCTGCGATATCGTGCTGCGTGGGTGGCGTTGATGACCCTCCTCGGGTTGCACATCCTCTGGAGGTGGACGGGTATCTACCAGATGTTCGTCGGGCATGCCCGGCAAGTCGCCAGCAGCCGATACGAAGTCATTCTGCTGCTGCCGTTCGCCATCGGCGTGGCCCTCTTTCTTCAGGCTGTGCTCGCGGCGAGGCCGCGAGTGAAGGTGAGCCTCGTGGCCGTCTTCCTTGCCTTCACGGCGGCAACGTTCCCGCGATCTTACGACACCCTCCTGCGGCCGTTCACCATCGACTATGAGTATCGATTTCTGAAGCAGCACGCGTTGTCCTTGCCCGCGCGATCGCGGCTCTATGTCTTCGATGTCCCGCTCGATGACGTTGGGTTTCTCGATGCCGACCTCGTCGGACAGTTTGTCGGCAGCCCGGTAAGTTTTTCCGTGTGGAGCCAGCGACGGTGCGACGATCTGCTCGGCAACGAGGATACGTACCTGTACATTGGCTCGTCCTGTGCCGAGCTGGTCGATGCCCCCGGCCGTGCGCTATCACCCGACTACGCGCGGTGGTGGAAGAACTGCGAGTCGATCCGCGCCGCGGTGGCCGCCGATACCGTCGAACGGATCGAGGTGCCGGCACGAAAGACATCCTGGAACGAATTCAAGAACCGCACGGTGCCGCTGGCTTTGTATCGATTGAGGGATGCGTCGATCTGCGTGCGGGGTTCGGAAACGTTCGGGCAACCGTGATGGGCAACCACACGACTTGCGCCGGAGCCAGCCGTCGGAGAATTCCAAAGGCTGTCTCAAAACTCACTTTGGCAGGCACAGAGGCCTGCCGCCACCATCACTTCTCTTCGGCTTCTCGGTGGGTGCAGCCGTCCCGGGCTGCACGAGTTTTCGGACAAGCTCTTCCATTCGCCGGCGGTCGGCAAACGACGCCGTCTCTGCGCGCGTACGTTGTGTTCTTCGTGCTGTCCGCGTGCCTCGCAGGACGCGCCGACGCGCAACCCTGCCCGGGCATTTCTGCGGATACCGCGCAGCGGCTGTTCAATCGTGTGAAGGCGGTCCCAGCCGCCAGTGGCTACCGCTTCGACGGTGTGGGGACGAACCAGTCGGAGCTGGTCGTGCAGTGGTCGTTGGACGGCAAGCAGTGTCCGCCGATCCGGGTGACGGTCGAAGACTGCGGGCCAACCGAGCAGGCGGTGCTGCAGCTGCATGTACCACCCGAGTTGTCGGCGCGCTGTCCGGGGCTGCAGGCAGTCGTAAGGGAAATCTCCAGTGCCGTAGCCGCGGAGCGTCCCGTGGCGCGGGAACCGCTCCCACCGCCGCCCACGTCCTCGTTCGCCGCGGTCATCATCGTCGCCGTCGTGTTCAGCCTGGTGATCCTTCGTCTCGCACTGCTCTTCGGGCAGCGCGGTGCGTCGAAGCCGCGCCGCTACGCAGTGGCCCTGCTGCAGTGTGTCGCCATCATCGGCAGCGCGGAGATCGCCTACCGCGTGGTGATCCGGGGCATGGGAGAACAAGACGGCCTGCGGGGCAACGTCTTTGTGCTCTATAGCGTCGGCGAATCGACCATGGTCGGCGAACCGTTCGACGACCAACTGTCGTTGCCGGGGCTGGTGAGCGAAATGCTCGGACGATATATCCACGGCCGCCCGATTGTCATCCGCAACCTGGCGCAACGCGGCGCCGGGGCGCAGGCGCAGTCCCTGCGGTTCGAGCGCGAGATGGCGCATCGGGACCGCGCCGTGCCGGCGGTCGTGCTGATCTACGCGGGTCACAACGAGCCCTACCTGAAGGGTGCCGACGACGGAGCGAGTCCACCGCCCGCAAGCTGGCGCGCGTTTCCGCTCGTCCCTCCACTCCGTGGGCGCATCATCGAACACTGTTGGCTCCTGCAAGACGCGTATTTCTCCCTGCGCTCGCTGCACTTCCTGCAGCCGTCGCATGGCATGCACCCATACGAGCGGTCGCTGCGCGACATCATCGAAACCGCGCAACACGCCGGGGTGATCCCGGTGCTCATCACACTCCCCTCAAACATCTCGGGGGTGGAACCGAATGCCTATGCCAAGGAAACCCCCGGCATCGCCGCGATCCTCGAAAGAGGAAACGCTTTGGAAAAGGCGGGAGACTTCAACGCGGCACTGCAGTACTACCGCGAGCAGTACGCTGCGGGCGGCGGCGGGCAGCCGGCAGCGCTGCTCGTGCTGTACCGCATCGCGCATTGCGAACAAGCGCTGGGACAGACCGACGCGGCCAGGGGGGATTTCTGGACGGTCGTCGATGAAGATCCACGCCTGAATTTCGGACGAGCCACGCTGGCCCAGAACGAGCTCCTGCGGCGGCTGGCGGCAGAGTACGATCTTCCCCTGGTCGATGCGGTCGCCGCCTTCGCGCAGGCGTCGCCGCATGGCATTCTGGGCGACGACTTGTTCTCCGACGGCCATCATCCGACGCTTCGCGGCTATTGGTTTCTCGCAAAGGCGTGTGCCGGGCGCCTCGCCGAATCGGGGTTTGGAGAATTGACCGACCGCTTGGCAACGCCCGATGCGCTGCTCACCAGCTTCGGTCTGGGAGCCGCAGAGCTGAGCCGCGCGCACATCGGCTCGGGATCCTGGCTCATTGCCACGGCCGTCTACCATCCGTGGCCGGCGGACCGATTGGCTCTGGCGGAAGCGCATTTCCGTGCAGCCGTCGGAGGGAGCGACGACCTATCCGCTTGGCTCGGTGTCGCCTTGTCTCAAGCCGGCCGCCGCGGCGGGTTCTTGAGAATCGATGAGAACATCGATCTCCTCGGTCGCACGCAGGTGTACTACAACAAGCGATTGCCGATTCCCTCCAGCTATCGGGAAAATCTGCTTGACCAGTTTCGTCGCAGCGCGGTCGACGCTGCCGTCGTGCAACGTCTGGAGGATCTCTGGCATTGAGCGTCGCTCGGCGTGCAGCGGTCGCACTGGTGCTCGTGTCCGCCTTGGTCTCGGGATGCGGCGGTGCGGTGTCGTGTCCCGGCATTTCTCCGGAGACGGCGCAGCACGTGTTCGACCGCATGAAACAGGTGGCGGTCGGCAGCGGCTATCGCTTTGAGGGCGTGGGCACCGAGCAATCGCACCTCGTCGTGCAGTGGTCGTCGGACGGCAAGGATTGTCCGCCCATCTCCGTCGACGTCGAGAACTGCGCGTCGGCGCTCGGACTGGCCCGGCTGCAGCTCCATGTGCCATCCGACTTGTCCGCCCGTTGCCCCGGGTTGACGCCGGTAGTGACAGAGCTTGCCGGCGCCCTTTCCGCGGAGCATCCCGTCGGCCAGCATCTCTCCTTGACATCGGGAGACGTGCGTCTGTTGATCGCCGCCATTGCCGTCATCCTCGTCGCCGGACTGCTGATCCGCCGTCTGCTCGGCCCGCCACGCCGCTGGGGCGATGTCGCATGGATTTGCATTGCGCTGCTGGCGGCGGTGCCATTCTTCTTCAACGTGCCGCTCGCGGTGACGGTGGAGTTGGGAACAGGCTGGATCGCGTTCGCTCTGCTGCTGCTGGATCGCCAGCTGCTCGCGGCTCAAGGCCGCCCCTGGCAGCTTAGCCTGCTGGCGTTGTTCTTCTTTGCGCTGCTGTTGAGCTGGTCGCTCTCATCGGGTGGGCCGGGCGATCTCCGTCTGAATCTCGCCGCCATCTGGTCGCCGGGTATCGAGTTGCGTTGGGGACCGGCGCCGATCGCGCTCTTCCGTATGTTTCGACTGGCACTCGGCGGTCTCCAGGATACCACCATCCTGTGGTGCAATCTGATTCTGGGCAGTCTGCTGCCGGTGCTGCTGGCGTTGATGGCTGTGGAGCTCGGCATCGGCGCGACCGCGGCGCTGGCAGCGGGATGCGTGGTTGCCGCCCATCCGTTGCTGCTTGCGTTTTCCGGCGTTCTGGAGCGTCAGCCGACATACCTGTTTGCGGCGTGCGGCTCGCTCCTGGCGCTGATTGGATTTCTGCAGCGCGCCGGCGGCTGGCGCTTGGTCGCGTTCATTCTTGGCGCCGTTCTGGCAACGACCGCGCGTCCCGAAGGGGCGCATGTGCTGGTGCTGTATGCGGTGGCGCTGCTGCTGTTGCCCGCAAGCAGGCGAATACGGGCCGCAGCCGCCATTGCCCTGGCGCTGTTGGCGGTGTTTGCATTCGTCTACACGCGGTACGCCCTGGAGATGCATCCGGCCGGTGGAAAATCATTCTGGGGCCAAGCCCCGATCTTGTGGACCGTGCTGTTCAGCCGTGACTTCACGCCGCTGGCGTGGATCGTCGCCTGGACCGCTGGCCTCGTGGTGAGCGTTCGCCAGCGCGCCGCGTGGTTCGCAGTGCTGACGCTGCTCGGGTTGGACCTCGTGTGGCGCTGGGCCGACGTCTATTCGATGTTTGTCGGCTACGAGCGGCAGGTGTGCAGCGCGCGCTACGAGTCGATCCTCCTCGTTCCGTTCGTGATCGGCGTCGGGTTGCTGATTCAGGCCGTCCTTCAGATGCGCACCAGGTGGAAGCTCGGCCTCGCCGCCTTCTTCATTGTGTTCACCGCCGCGACGTTTCAACGACCATATGAGACGCTGCTCCGGCCGTTTACCGTCGACCACGAATATCGTTTCCTGAAGAAGTATGCTTCGACGCTGCCTCCGGGAGCGCGTCTCTACGTCTTCGACGCGCCGTTCGACGACATGGGATTCCTCGACGCTCATCTCGTCGGCCAGTTCACCGGCAGCGCGGTCCGCTTCGCGAGCTGGAGCGCGCGCGACTGCGCTGCCGAGCGCAGCGACGCGGCGCCGGCCTACCTGTACATCGGCTCGTCTTGTGGCGCCCTGAACGACGCGCCCGGGCGCCCGCTACCCGTCCCGAGCTACGAGCGCTGGTTGCAGGACTGCACGGCGATGCGCGTGCGCCTCGCCGCAGACGTGGTGGAGCAGATCGAGGTCCCGGCGCATAAGATGTCCTGGCATGAGTTCAAGGAGAGCCGCGTGCAGCTGGGCTTGTATCGTCTATCCGATCCGTCGCTCTGCGCGCTGCAGCCCGCCGGACTTAACCCGGATAATTCACGCGAGCCCCTAAAAACTCAGCCCCAACCGTGTTAACCC
>CAZTDK010000388.1:0-6374 GCA_964611965.1 uncultured Binatia bacterium (SeqCode)
CGCCGCCACGCCGCCCATGACCACAAGCCTCTGGATGGCCCTGCGTCGCGGTCCCGCGGTCGAGGGGATACAGATTGCGGCCTTTGACTCCACCGAAACCAAGCTGCCACGGAATCACGCACGCCTGGGGCATGAGTTGGCGCAACTTGCATCGCTGGCGATCGAGAACGCCAAGCTGGTAGAAGAGCTCAGGCACGCCAACCAAGTGAAGGCCGACTTCGTGGCCACGATGTCGCATGAGCTGCGGACGCCGCTGAACACGATCCTCGGGTACACCGATCTCATACTCGACGAAAGCTTCGGCCCCGTTGCGGCGGAGCAGGCGAATGCACTTCGTAAGGTGGAAAGGAGCGGTCGTCAGTTGCGCGATCTCGTCAACGTCACCCTGGACCTCAGTCGGCTTGATGCCGGCGTGCTTCCGGTGAATCTCACGCCGACCTCGCTTGCCAATCTGATGGCTGAGATCGACGCCGATTCCACCGAGCTGCGAGATCAGAGCAGCCTGCGCTTCATTTGGAAGGTCCCCCCCGACCTGCCGCTTATCGAGACTGACCCATTACAACTCAAGCTGGTTGTCACAAACCTGATCGGCAATGCCATCAAGTTCACCCATGAAGGCAGTGTGACGGTGGCGGCAGCCCTGCGCGAGCAAGGGGTTGAGATCGCCGTAACGGATACCGGAATCGGCATCGCACCCGACGCCTTGCCGATCATCTTCGAACCCTTCCGGCAAGTCGACAGTTCCACAACACGACGATACGGCGGCGTGGGCCTGGGCCTCTACATCGTACGCCGGCTGCTCGACCGCCTTGGCGGTACGATCGATGTGGAGAGCCAAATGGGTTCGGGTTCGACCTTCCGGGTGTGGCTCCCAAGCAGCGTTCCGCCGTACCAGCAGCGATCAAGCCGGTGGCAAACGGTGAAACCGAGCCCGCCCCCGTAATCTTCCCTCCGCATCTCAGGGTTCTCCCGGTCGAGCCAATTACCGGTCGGTCTATATCCGTCGCGTAACAAGCATGACAGTCATTCGCAGCTCCGCGCTTGACCTCTGACCACAGTGGGGAGTGTAGGTTCGTGTTAGAGACAATGAGGTGAGGTCGAATAAGCCATTCACTATCGGTGTGCTTGCGAAACGAGCGCGGGTGTCGCCGCACACAATTGTCTACTACGAGCGACAGGGCCTGCTCCCACCGGCGCGCCGCTCGATGCGCGGCTATCGTCTCTTCTCGGTCGAATGCGTGCGGCGGATCCGTTTCATTGGACAGACGCAACACTTTGGCGTTCTCGCTCAAGGGAATCAAGGAGCTGCTCGCGCTGCAGGCCAACCCACGGGGACGTGCGTCAATGTCGGCGAGCGCATTGGAGCGAAGCTCCGTGACGTCGACGAGAAGCTGCGCACGCCGCGGCAGACGCGCCGGACGCTCGCGCAGCTGGTTGTGCAATGCCGCGGCCAAGGTTCCCTGAGCGCGTGCCCGCGGCTCCACCAGCTCGGCACTCAGGCCGTCGCGGAACGTATCCCCCCGCTTCGCCAAGAGATGCCGCCTCAGCCTCCTACGGCGCCTGACCGTCGACACTCCCGGATGAGACGTTCGCACCCATCATGACAATCAATCAGAATTACATTGCTTTCGAGAAACGACAATGCAATGATTCGCAATGCGCCCTATGCACTGGGCCATTAGTGCTCGCTCCGTATTATCCCGGTTTCCATTTATTGGAGGCTCCCGGTCCAGCCTCCACACGACTCCATCTCGTGGGCGCGGCACGGCGTATGCAGCCCATCCGCACTGATACCAACCGTACGCTCTCGTGGAGCAGACCTTCTACCTCGAGAACAACGAATGTTCCTCAACTGCAACGGCTACCTTGCCGAAACGTTTTCACCTTCTCCGCCAGATCGATTCGCGATGAGACCGGCCGTGTGGACTGCGGCAGACGCACCTGGGGCGTGGTAAAGGCAGATCGCGGCGCGACGCTCTATTTCCCCCTCGAGGAAGGCGCTTGAGCGGCGATCCTGCACGAGACCGGGCGCGGAGTAGGCCCAATGCCGCTCGCACGCTCGCGCTGCGCTATGGCTGCTCCGCTGTCAGTATCGCCCTAGCGACCTGGGGCCGCCTTCTGCTCGACCCGGTGCTTGGCAACCATTTCCCCTACGCCACCCTGTTCTTCGCCGTTCTGTTCACGGCCTGGTACGGTGGTTTTGGCCCGGCCCTAGCGGCGGTTGCCCTCGGCGCACTGATCGCGGACTACTTCCTGCTTCCGCCCCGTGGCAGCTTCGCCTTGGCGAGCCCAGAGCAATACGTCGGCATGGTCCTCTATCTGTGCACAAGCCTTGGCATCGCCGTGCTCGGCGGGAACATGCATGCGGCGTGGCGGCGGGCCGAGGCCAACGCTCAGGCGGCGCAGCGCCAGGCGGCGCTCATCGACCAAACGTACGATGCCGTGTTGGCGTGGGAGTGGAACGGGCCGATCATCTTTTGGAACCGCGGCGCCGAGCGACTCTACGGTTTTCTGCGGAATGAAGCGCTGGGGCGGGTGAGCCACGAGCTACTGCGCACAGAGCGGCCGGGTGGGATTCACAGCTTCATCGATGCCTTGGAGCGGGAGGGGACGTGGGAGGGTGAGCTAGCGCACACGACTCTGGACGGACGGAAGATCACCGTGGAGAGCCGCATGGTGCTCGTACGCGAGACTGAACGCACCTACGTGCTCGAGACCGACCGCGATATCACGCGGCGCCAGACGGCGGAGGCGGCGTTGCGCGAGGCCAATGAACAGCTCGAATCGCGCGTTCGGGAACGCACCGAGGAATTGGCGCGGACCAACGAATCGCTGCGCCTCACCGAAGAGCGCTTCCGCTTGTTGGTCGCCGGCGTGCGAGACTACGCAATTCTGATGCTCGACCCTGACGGCCACGTGATCAGTTGGAACGCCGGCGCCGAGCGCATTAAAGGCTATCGCGCCGAAGAAATTATCGGCCAGCATTTCTCGCGCTTTTATCCTCGCGAAGACGTTGAAGGTGGGAAACCGGCGCAGGAATTGCGGACGGCCGCGAGCGCAGGCCAGTGTGAGGACGAAGGGTGGCGCGTGCGTCAAGATGGGTCGCGGTTCTGGGCCAATGTGCTCATCACGGCGATCTACGGCGAGACGGGCCAGCTCCGCGGTTTCTCCAAAGTCACACGCGATATGACGCGGCGCAGGCGTGAGGAAGCCACGCTGCGGGAGAGTCAGGCGCGCGTCGAGGGCATCGTCGATGCCGCGATGGACGCGGTCATCAGCATCAACGACGATCAGCGAATCGTGCTGTTCAACGCCGCTGCCGAGAAGATGTTCCGCTGCCCCGCGGCAACCGCCATCGGGCAATCGCTGGGCATGCTGATTCCCTCCCGCTTTCGCGATGCGCATCGGCAGCACGTGGTCGCCTTCGGGAAGACCGGCGTCACCGGGCGCTCGATGGGAATCCTGGGCGCGCTCAGCGGGCTGCGCGCCGATGGCGAGGAGTTTCCGATCGAGACGTCCATCTCGCAGCTCGAGGTGGCCGGGCACAAACTCTTCACGACCATCGTCCGTGACATCACGGAACGCCAACGGGCGGAAGAGGCGCTGCGCGAATCCGAGTGGTTTGCACGCTCGACCGTCGATGCCCTGAGCGCACACATCGCCATTCTCGACGCCGACGGCACGATCATCGCGGTGAACCAGGCGTGGCGGAATTTTGCCGCCGCGAACGGCCGCGTGAATCAGATGCTAAACGACGGCACCAACTATCTGGCCATCTGCGACGCGGTGACCGGCCCCGACACTGGCGAGGCGGCGGCGTTTGCAGCAGGTATTCGCGCGGTACTGGGCGGGACCCGCAACCACTTCGCCCTCGAGTACGCGTGTCACTCTCCCGACGAGCAGCGCTGGTTCATCGGTCAGGTCACGCGCTTTCACGGCAGCGGCGGCGCGGCCCGGGTGGTGGTCGCCCATGAGAACCTTACGGAACGCAGAAAGGCCGAGGAGGAACTGCGTAAGAGCGAAGCGCAAGTGCGCCGGCTCAACGCGGATCTCGAGGTTCACGTCGTCGAGCGGACGGCCCAACTCGAAGCGGCGAACAAGGAGCTGGAAGCGTTTTCCTACTCCATCTCCCACGATCTGCGTGCGCCGCTGCGCAGCGTGGACGGGTTCTCGCAGGCCGTGCTGGAGGATTACGGCCCGGATTTGCCCGAGGAAGGCCGCCGGTACCTGCAGACGATCCGCAACGCCGCGCAACGGATGGGTGAGTTGATTGACGATTTGCTGACGTTTTCGCGGTTGAGCCGCCTGCCGTTGACGAAGCGCAACATGGAGACCGGCACGCTGGTACGAACGGCCTTAGAGGAGGTGAACTTGCAACGACCGGGGCATGTGGTCGAGGTGCGCATCGGAGAGTTGCCGGCGTGCGAGGGCGACCCGGCGTTGCTGAAACAGGTTTGGATCAACCTACTGTCCAACGCGCTGAAATATTCGCGCCAACGCGAGCCGGCGGTCGTGGAGATCGGTTGCGCGCGGGAGAACGGCGTCACCGCGTACTTCGTGCGCGACAACGGCACTGGTTTCGACATGCAGTATGTCAACAAGCTGTTCGGTGTGTTCCAGCGCCTGCACCGCGCCGAGGAGTTCGAGGGCACCGGTGTCGGTCTGGCCATTGTGCAACGAGTCGTCCATCGCCACGGCGGCCGCGTCTGGGCCGAGGCGGAGGTCGACCATGGCGCCACATTTTATTTCACGCTTGATGGAGGAACCCCGACATGAGCGACACCCGCGCCGTGGAGATTTTGCTGGTCGAAGACAACCCCGGGGACCTCGAGCTCGCGCTGCGCGCCCTCCGCAAGGCCAATCTGACCAATCGCATCGAGGTGGCGCGTGATGGGGCGGAGGCCGTCGCGTTCATCTTTTGCGAAGGGGAGCATGCCGGACGCAGGATCGAAGACGCACCCAAGGTGGTGCTGCTGGACCTGAAGCTGCCTAAGATCGATGGGCTGGAAGTGCTGCGGCGCATCAAGAGCGATCCGCGCACCAAGAACATTTCGGTCGTCGTCCTCACCTCTTCCAAGGAACAGAGAGACATCGTGGAAAGCTACCAGCTTGGCGTCAATAGCTACATCGTCAAGCCGGTGAACTTCGAGCGCTTCGCCGCGGCCGTGCAAGAGGTGGGGATGTACTGGCTGCTCCTCAACGAACCGCCCAAAGGGCATGAATGAGAACCAGTGTGCGTCTGCACGGCCCCCCCCTGGAGCCCAACCGCGTGCTCCGCTTGTTGCACGTGGAGGACTCCGAAGACGACGCCACGCTGGTAGTGCGGGAGCTGCGGCGCGCCGGATATGACCTGACCTACCGGCGGGTCGACACCCGGCCCACCATGGAGCAGGCGCTTGCCGAGGGACCCTGGGATGTCGTGGTGGCGGACTACGAGCTGCCGCACTTCGGCGGACTCGACGCGTTGGCCATGGTACAGCAACACCGATTGGACGTGCCGTTTCTGATTGTCTCCGGAGCCATCGGTGAAGAGATCGCGGTCCGGGCCATGAAGGCCGGGGCGCACGACTACATCATGAAGAGCAGCCTGGCACGCCTCGCACCCGCCATTGAGCGCGAGCTGCGCGAAGCGGCCAGCCGGCGGGAGCGCAAGTGGCTCGAAGAGGAGCAGGGAATACTGCTGGAGATTGCTACGAGCATCAGTGGCATCCTCGATCTCGGCGATATTCTCAACCGCGCCCAGCGCCGCATCGCCACGCTGCTGCCCTGCGATCGTGTCCTGACCTACACCTGGGACGACGCCAACGGCCTCTTTCGCCTGGAGGGGGAATACGGCGTCCCGGAAGGGATGCGCGCCGATGTCGCCGTCGTCGAAGCCCTCCCCGGCGAATTGGGTGCGGACTGGATGGTGCGCACCCATCCCGCCGTAGTCGACGCGACGGTGACGCAGTCGCCGCTGGCGACAGCATGGTTCACCCGCTTGGAGTGTACCGCCTTCGTCGGCACGCCACTGATCGTCGCCGGAACCGTGATGGGGGCGCTGGTCGCGGTCCGCGTCGAGGCGGGCGCACGGTTCAACGGCAACGAGGCCATGCTGTTCGAAAACATCGCGCGGCAGATCACGTTGTTCATGAGCACCGCGAAGATGTACAGAGCGCTCCAGGAACAAGCCCGCATGTCCAGCGCCCTGGCCCGGGTAGGCCAGGAGCTCATTTCTTCGCTGGATACGCCGAAGCTCCTCGATCAACTCAGTCAGGTGACCGCCGAGGTATTGGAGTGTGATTGGAGCATCACCATGCTCTGGCAGCCGAAGGTGCAAGCGTTCGTTCCGGCCTCAAGCTACGGGTGTACGCCGGAGGAGTGGACGGCGCTGC
>CAZTDK010000389.1:0-6351 GCA_964611965.1 uncultured Binatia bacterium (SeqCode)
CGGCGCCTCCGGACTCGCGGTGTTGCGAATCATGTCCTCGTAGGCCTCCATGTAATCATCCCAGAAGGCGCGCTCCTTGATGTCGTTGGCCGAGAACTTCCAATTCTTTTCCGGGTTCTCCAGCCGTTCGAGGAAGCGCCTCTTTTGCTCCTTCTTCGAGACGTGCAGGAAGAACTTGCGAACGATGACACCGTTGCGCGTGAGGTAGCGCTCGAAGCTGCCAATATCCTGAAAACGCTCTTTCCAGATGCGCTTGGTAACCAGCGCGGGCGGCAGATTTTGCTTTGCGAGAAACTCCGGATGGACACGCACCACAAGCGTTTCCTCGTAGTAGCTGCGATTGAAGATGCCGATGCGCCCGCGCTCCGGCACATAGCGCATGCAGCGCCACAGAAAGTCGTGGTCGAGATCCTCGGCGGAGGGTGCCTTGAACGAGAAGACCTGGCAGCCCTGCGGGTTGACGCCGGACATGACGTGCTTGATGGTGCCGTCCTTTCCGGCGGCGTCCATGGCCTGGAAGATGAGCAGCACCCCCCAACGGTCCTGGGCGTAGAGCATGTCCTGCAATCCGGCCAGCGCTTCGATGCCGACGGCGAGCGCCTCCTTCGCCCGCGGCTTATCCTCGGAGTCCAAGTGGAGCGTATCGCCGGGGTCGACGTCTTTGAGCCGGAAGCGGCTGCCGGCGACGACGCGAAACGGCTTCGCAAAGTGTCGGGCTCGTTTGATGACTTGTTTGGTATTCATGTGCGCACCTTCCTTTCATGCCATTTAACATATGCAGCATATGACGTGGAGCGTTTGCTGTTCAAGCTGTCATTCAGGCGCCGCGTGCTGGGATCGCCGATCGCACAGCGCCATCGAGGAACCGCCGCAGCGCCGTGAGACCGCGGTCGATCGACCAGAAACGGCGGAGAAGCTCCATTGCCGACGCACCCGATTCAAGGTGCCGACTCTCACTCGGGCCGTCCGCCCCCCGGCATGATCTTGTCCAGGGATTCACGGCGCAACGGGTATTGCCTCGGATGTCTTCCTCCGCGCGCCAGCCGCCACCGAGGGCGCGGTACCACTGCGCCACCGCCGCACGTTGGTTGAGCTCGGTGCGCGCCAGAGAGTCTTCCGCCGGGAAGAGCTGTTGCTGCGCTTCGAGTGCTTCGTAGTAGGTCGCCAGCCCGCCGGTGTAGCGCAATGTCGCGAGGCGCGCCGATTCCTGCAGCGCCTTGACCTGTTTTTCCAGCTCCAGGCGCGATTGCGCGAACTGTTGGCGCGCCACCAACGTATCCAACACCTCGCCGAGCGCGTTCAGAACGGTCTGCTGGTAGGCGAGCTTGGCTTGCTCCCATGCCGCCTGGTTGCCCTTGCAAGAGTAGTACAGCCGTCCTCCCTGAAACAAGGTTGGCGCGCGTCACGCCTACCGCGTAGCGCGCCTGCTCGACGCGTGCCGCAACGATACGCGACACGCAGCCTCGGCCAGCCGAGGGAGAGATCCGTCAGCCAGATGCGCGTGTTCATTTGATAGAGCGCTGGATAGGTCGGCCGCATGTCAGCGCCTGCATGGTAACCAGCGGGGCCGCCGGAGGATATTGGACCTTGGTCCAATAGGTGCAGCCGCCGGCGAGCGGCTTGAGGAATTCAGCGTTGAGCGTTGCGACCGCCAGCGTGAGACTCGACGCCGTCTCCCGGCAAGAATCGCACTGCACCTGAGGCGATGTCGTAAATGCCGCCGACAAGCTTCATCCGGCCTTCCGGCAGCCGCGCCTGCACTTCCGGCGTCGCGAGAATCTGGCGCATCGACCAACGCACGTTGGCGTCGACCGCGCGCGCAAGCTGCACTGCGGGCGGAGCCTGCAGATCGACCTCATGCAGGCCGGGAACGATGTCGTCGATCAAGGTCTCGATACGCGAGCGCTGGCGTACACCGTGCAGCATCATGTCGAGCGCCGCCTGCACCGCCCCGCAGCCTTCGTGTCCGAGCACCACGAACAGCTGCGTGTGCAGGTGGACGCCGGCGTATTGCATGCTGCCGCTGACCTCCGGCGAAAGAACGTTTCCGGCGACGCGCACCACGAACAGGGCGCCGAGGCCGGCATCGAAGATGAGCTCCGGCGGTACCCGTGAATCGCTGCAGCCCAGGATCGTGGCAAAGGGCCGTTGCCCTTCGGCGAGATGAACAAGGATGTCCTTCTGCGTCGTCGGGAAGCGCGGTTCGCCACGGCAAAACCGCCGGTTGCCGTCGACCAGGCGCTGGAGCGCTTCGTCCGCGGAGATGGCGGAGGTGGCGGTGTCAGGCGGGCTCTGCGGCACGATCTGCTCCCCTGTCCGTCAGTCCCGCTTGCGCGAGGTCTCGTTGGGCCGCGCCGCTGCAAGGCCCGCCCCGGCGCCCAACTCGGCGTCGGCGGCGCGGGCGATGGCGACGATCACCGCCGGAAAGTCGTCCTGCGTGATCATCGTGCTGCCCGCCTTGGGAAAGGGAAAGCCGTTCGTGACGAGCAATTCGCCCGGGTGGATCTCGAGGGTCGCCATCTGCGAGAACGGCACATCGCCGAGCCGGTCCGGAACGCTCAACCCGAGAGACGTCCAGTCACCCTGGCAGAACTGCTCGAACTCCTTCGCCGCCGCGGTGAGTGTCGCAGAGGGCTGCGCGTCCATCAGCTTCCATGGATACAGTTTGGGCCCGATGGTGAAGTAGCGGTGCCGCACGAGCAGATTGTCGGGGACCCGCTTGGTGGAGTCCCACCAGATGCCGTCGACATACTCGAAGGCGTGGCGGCTCGCCTCCTTGGGGAGCGGCCCAAGCTTACTCAGCGCATCGTTGAGGACGCGGGTGACCGCCTGATTGTAGGCCAGCTCACTGGGCGCCGCGTGGCGGCGCACGATGGCGCCGGTAATCTTGATGCCCACCAGATTGGAGTAGAGATCCTCCAGCGAGAACGCCGACGGCCGTTCGGAGAAGGCCGTCGACGACCAGCCATACCAGGTGGTGATCTCGTGCCAGATGGACGCCTGGAAGGAGAGCCACTCCGCCAGGCTGATGGCCACTTCGCGCATGCCGTGGGCGCGCACCAGACGAGGATCGAGCGCCTTCAGAACGATGCGGCGCTCGGCGCCCTCCCCGGTGAGGGGAATCGTTCCGCCGCTGGCTGCGAGGCGCGCGATCTGTGACACCAGGTAGAACGTGCGGTCGGCGTTGTCGCGCACGTGCGCAATGTCGATGAAGCCACCCCGACAGGTGTACAGAATTCCCGAAGCCTCATCCGAGAGGATGCGTTCGCCACCGCGCGGTTGCAGCGCCACCGCGCCCTTGTTGTATTGGTGGGTGCCGAGCTCGCTGATGTCGAGGACGTTTTGGACCTCGTAACCGGGCACTCTCATGCGGCCGACCTGGACGCCGACGTCGTTGCCGAAGACGCAGCAGGGACGCAAGCTCTCGGGCTCGGGAACATCGGGGATCGCCTCCGAGTCGAGCCCTGAGAAGAACGCGGATTCCACCTCCTCGTCGCGCAGCGGTTGCTGTGTCGTGTCCCATTTCTCCCTGCAGCCGAACGGCAGCAGGGCCAACAGCAGGGTCGCAAGCACGGCGCACCTTCGCCAGCCGCCGTCCGTCGCTCTGTGGCATGACACCAGTACTCCTACGCTGCGTTGACCCGTGACCGCTCGCATCGCCTCCGCTCCTCGTAACGTCCCTTCACTGTGGCTTCTCAGATGGCTGGGCCGCCAGTTCCTGCGCACGCGGTGCCTCGAAGGCCTGCAGCTGGCGACCGCACGCGACATCGGTTGCATGCAGGCGGAGAATCCGGCGGACCTCGTCAATGGTATCGGCGTTGGATTGACACGAATGCGGCGAGTTGACGACGCGCTCCGACTCGACGCCGTCGATGTGGGCGCTGACATACTTGACCACGCCGTCGCCGCCACTTTCCTTTGGGACATCGCCATCCACCGCGATGATCGAATGCGCATGGACGCCCGGCGCCACCGGAATCTCCGCGATGGTGCGAATAAAGGGATGGCCGGGAGACATGTTGTCGATGGCGGTGGGCACCGTCTGCATTTTCAAGTACGGCTTGATGTCGTCCTTGGTGAACAGGTCAGTACCGGTTTGCACGAGCGAGCTCGGCATCGAAACCAGCTTCTGTACCAGGCGGCGAACGATTTGCGGACCGGCGAGGTAGCTGCCGCGATGTGGCGTGGCGACGAACACCACGCGGGTCACGAACGGCAACGGCTGAACAAAACTCGCCTCGCGCAGCAAGGCGCGGCTGTCATCGGACATATGCAGCTGGTCGATCGGGGTGTCGCTGATATTGCGCCAGAACCGGTCTCCGGAGTCGATCACCATCATCTTGGTGAGCAGCCCTCCCTGGCTGTGGCCGATGACGATCATGTGCTGCAGGCACGGGTCCTGGCCGTGTGGATCATACGTCTCGACGGCCTTGCGCAGGGCCCGCCGCAGCAGCATCGCCGAGTAGGCGATGGGGTTGCCGCTGTCGTACGAAAAGAACCAGAATTGATAGTGCTGGCGCACCCACGGATCGGCCTCGAGATCGTTGACCATGTCGGCCCAGCGTGCCGGACTCGAGTTTGTCCCGTGGACGAACACCACCGGAATACGGCCGGGCTGAAACGGCTCGCGTGCGGCAAGACGGCTCTGGCCGTGCACCCCGGTGGCATTGCCCAGGAAGTTGAACAGCTCCTTTTCCAACATTGAATTCGCTGCCAGGGTTGTGGCGATCGCCGCGGTGCGATCGTTCTCGAGCGGGAAGGTTTGTGTGCCGATGGTGATCGTGTCGGTGGTGTTTGCGGCGAAGAGGCGGAGGCTGGCATGCAGCTCCGTCCCCATGAGCTGCTGGCGTGGGTGTTCGAGCAGCAGGACTGCGGTGAGCGGCACCCGCACGAAGGGGCCGACGAAGTCATTGCCGGGCTGGCTCGCGTCGATGGGTTCCGTGGCTGCGGCCAGCGGCGCGCCGATGCCGTGTGAGCGATAGCGGTTGCGCAGGCCGATCACCTCCAATTCGGCCACCGGCACGAAGTCCTTCAGCCGGCGGTCTCCCCAGGTCAGATCGGCGTCGTCAAACTGCACGTCGAGTGCGCCGAAGGGCAACGCGTAACGGCCCGCACGCGGCTCGACGGTATCACCCTTCGCCGCTTTGAAGGCCAGCGTGAGGGCGCGATCGTAGATATCGCAGGCCCAGCGGTAGCGCGGATCCATGGCCACCGGCTGCTGCGTCACGTCCTCAGGGAACAGAAATGTGAAGCTGTAGACTGCGGCGGCCAAATAATAGGGTTGCCTCCCGCCGCGTTCGGCGTGGAAGAAGGACAGTTCCGCCAAGGCGAACAGATCATCGTTGGCAGCGGCTCCGCCGTTGGTGGCGGCTTCGCGGATCACCATGGTGTGCAGCTTCGCCAGCGCGGCTGCCGGCGCCTCGTCGAACTCCTCGGTGAGGTTGTGCCGGCGCAAAGAGATGCGGGTCGCGTCGCTGAGATCGTCGGTGGACAGCACATTGCTCGTGTACGAGCGGCCCACGTCGCGCGCGGAGAGACGCTTGGTGCCAACCAGCGGCGCGCAGCCGGTTGGCAGCACAGCCACCCCCACGCTCATTGCCAGCGCCAGCCATTGGACCTGGATGGTGCGGCAAGAAGGAATCCTCAAGTGTTGAAGCCCCGTCACTATCATCTGCTGACTTCCTCTTTTCGCTGCGGGCGAAGCGTATATACGCTCCCACGCTCAAAAACGTGATCCCCACGGCAATCCTGTTCCACGCGAGCCGCCGTTCCCTCGTCCTTCACTTCCCGCTCATTTCTTCTCCGCCCACCTGCTCCCTGATGACCTTGGCGATCACGCGCCCGTGTTCGGTCTCCAGCAGGGTCTGGGCGTCGACGCGCGCGAACAAGTCCACGAGGGGGGCGACCAGACCCGTCCAGCCCGTCTGGTGGCTGGCGCCGAGCCCGGCGCCGTTGTCGCCGTGGAAGTACTCGTAGAACAGAATCAGATCGCGCCAGTGTGGATCGTTCTGGAACTTCGTCGTCCCGCCATAGATCGGCCGGTGTCCGTTGGCATCGCGCAGGAACGTACCAGTCAACCGACGAGCAATCTCTTGCGCCACTTCGAAGAGGGTCATGTAGCGGCCGGAACCGGTCGGGCATTGCACCTTGAAGTCGTCGCCGTAGAAGCTGTACAGGTTGCTCAGCGCCCGGACGATCAGCGCGTTGACCGGCATCCACACCGGCCCCCGCCAGTTGGAGTTGCCGCCAAACATGCCGGTATTTGATTCCGCCGGCAGGTACTGGACTTTGTATTCCTGCCCAGCGACATGAAATACAAACGGATGGTCCAGGTGATGTCGCGAGAGCGAA
>CAZTDK010000390.1:0-6345 GCA_964611965.1 uncultured Binatia bacterium (SeqCode)
CGGTGTCCGACAATGTTGCCGTGCCAGACGGATTGCGGGAGGCCATTGCTGCGCAGGACGTCATAGAGGTCAGCGGACGCTTCCATGACCCGTTGCCATGCCGGCAGTGCGCCGGCTTCCTGCACGGCGTCGCCGACGGCGTAGCCGTGGCGCGGGCTCAACGGCTGCCATTCGAGGCTCAGCAAGCGGTGGCGCTGGAGATCGCGGAAGGCGCCGTAGTCCGTGAGGATGTCGAAACGGTAACCGGTGCGCTCGAAGGCACGTCCCGGCTTGTGCCGGCGATTGCCGCGCTCGCCGACGTAGGTGCGCAAGACGGTGATACGTTGGTCGAGGCTCAGCGCGCGGGCGATGCTGAGCAGCTGTGCATCCGGCACATCGGCTGCGGCGTAGAGGGCGGCGGCAACGACCTTGACCTCGCCATCGGCATCGAAGTCCGTGAGGACGACTTCCGGCGACGCCGCGGCCGTAACGCCGGCAAGCACGCGCTGCGCGATCGCATCCGTGGCGGCGCGCGTGTCTGCGAGGTACTGGCTCCAGCGGCCGCCGCGATCGGGGCGATCGACGCGCTTCAGAAACGACGGGATTACCTGGCGCAGCTCGGCGAGCATCATGTGGCCATACTCGCGAGCCTCGGCCAGTGGATGCACCAGCATCCGCAAGAGCAGCGCTTCGTACGCTTGGCCCGTTCCAAACAGACCGACGCTGGATTGCGTCGCGGCCGGCAGCAAACCGCGCAGCGTGTCCAACGCTTTGGCGCGAATGGTGCGTTTGTAGACCCCCTCCGGATCGCTGGGCTCCTTCGGGTACTTGGCGCGATAGTAGCGTTCGAGGGGCTCGATCCAGCTTGCGTAGGTGTCGAACGCCAGGTCGAGACAGGCGACATAGCGCTCGCGCAACGCCGCGTCTTGGAGCTCGGCGGGCACCAGATACTTCCAACGGCCACCAACGCGATCATTGTAGGCGATGTAGCGCGTCGACTGCTCGAGGTAGGCCATCAAGCGTCCCCACTCCAGCACTTTGGTCAGCAGGTTGGAGGCGCCTTCGCAGGCGAGATGCGCGCCGCCGAGTTGAGCGACCGAGTCGTCGCCGTATTCGTCGAAGATGCGCTCGTAGAGCTTGTCGGCGCGGTGTACGCCGACGGCTTCGGTGACCGTCGCCCCGCCCACCTCGTCGAGAAACTCATCGAGGAAGAGTCGCCGCAGCGACTTCGCGGAACGCGAGTAGCGCGCAAACAGCGCACCCTTTACAACCTCCGGAAGATTGCGCAACGCAAACACCGGACGGTCGACGTTCGTAAAGTACGGCGCCAACAGGTGCCGCTCGTCGTCAGAGAAAGCTTCCACCATGCTCATCATCACCACCCCACGGCGTTCCTACACCGGAAGGCGGCGGGCGGCAATCAGGGGAGCCAGTCCTGAGTGCTGAGTCCTGAGCTCCGAGAATCAGCCCTCAAAACTTGGACTCGGAGCTTGAGAATTACCGGTACATCGCGAACGACCGCAAGGTCTTGCCACGTACGAGCAGGAGATGCGCACCGGCGCGCGAGCGCGTCTTTCCGAAGCACACGCCCCGCGGGATCTGTACGGCGTCACCGGGCTGCAAGCGAAACCGGCTTTCGCCGATCTGCAGCGTCAGGTCGCCGTCGAGGAGCACGAGCACCCGATCGCCGTCCTTGTCGTTGTTCAGGTCGGGCGTCTCGGACTCGGGGGGATGAGCGATCGACATGATCGCATAGTTACGACTGTCGAACAGCAGCCCGGCCGGTGCGTTGCCGGCGGGCGACTTGAAGATCTGGTGATGATGCGGATACGCCGTCGCCGGTAGTTCGCCTTCGGTCGTCGCGCCTCGAGCATCCATGGGGCACCGTTTGGAGCAGCTTGCATGCCAGCTCGCAAAGGGGTGGGAGGGTAAGGCGGACTAGTGGTAGCGTCCATTTGGTGCCGTTCGTCACGGTCGTGCCGGACAAGTTTGTAACTCTGATACCATTTTACGGCACTGCGGGTTGGCGTCCTCGCTCCTGTTGGTTGCTGGCGACTGCCACGGCCGACAGGCTGCCAGAAACCTGTCGGCCTTGGCAGTCGCCAGCAACCAACAGGAGCGGACCATAGAAAGAACGCCGACCGCAGGTCACTTCCAGGCGATCGCTTGAATTTCGCTATACTCCAGCATGCCCCAGCGGCCGCCTTCGCGCCCAATGCCGCTTTCCTTGAAGCCGCCGAAAGGCGTGTGCAGCAGGGTAACGGCGCCGTTGATGTTGACCGTGCCGGTGCGAATCCGCTTGGCGATCTCCAACCCTTTTGCCGTGTCCGCGGTGTAGATCGCGCCACCGAGCCCGTATGGCGAATCATTGGTGATGCGGATTGCTTCGTCGACGTCGTTGAATGGCAGGACCGACAATACCGGCCCGAAGATCTCCTCGCGCGCGATGCGCATGTCATTGCGCACGGCACCAAAGATCGTCGGTTGCAGGAAGTAGCCGCGTGGCAGGTCAGTCGGGCGCCCGCCACCGGTGGCCAGCACGGCGCCCTGCTGCTTGCCCGACTCGATGTACTCTTCGATCTTCTGCCGGCGTTCTTCGCGAATCACCGGGCCCAGCATCACCGACGGATCGGCCGGGTCGCCGACCTTGACGATCATGCTCACGAAGTTGGCGAGGCGCTCCACCATGGCGTCGTGTTTCCCCTGCGGAACCAGAACTCGCGTGCACATGGCGCAGCCCTGGCCCGCGTGGAAGAAGCTCGGCCCGGAGGCGTAGGGCGCCACCAGATCGAGATCGGCATCGTCAAGGACGATGGCGGCGGACTTCCCGCCCAACTCCAGATGCACACGTTTCAATGTTGCGGCCGACGCCGCCATGATGCGCTTGCCGGTGGCGACGCTGCCGGTGTAGCTGATCTTGTCGACCAGCGGGCTGTCCACCAGCGCGGCGCCGAGGTCGGGGCTCTCGCCGGTGACGACATTGAACACGCCCTTCGGCACGTCGCACTGCTCGATGATTTCGGCGATCAGCAAGTCGATCAGCGGTGCATACGGCGACGGCTTGATGACCATCGTGCAGCCGGTGGCCAATGCAGGCCCGATCTTTTGGACAGTGACGAACAGCGGGAAGTTCCACGTCGGGATCAGTCCGCAAACGCCGGCCGGCTGATGGTAGACGATGGAGTTGTTGACCTGCGCCCCCATCATCGATTGGCTGACCAGCACCGGCAGGGTCTGCTCGAACTCGAACGTCAGCGCCAGGTCGGCATAGTTGTTCAACAGCTCGAGCGGCGTATCGATCTGGATCGGGTGCGAGACATATTCGGCCGCGGCCATGGTAATCAGCAGCTGGCGGATTTCCTCCTTGCGGGCTTCCAGCCCATCGCACAACCGGCGCAGCACTTTGGCGCGGTCCTTCGGGGTCGTGCGCGACCAGGGACCGTCATCGAAGGCGCGGCGCGCCGCGGTGATGGCGCGTTCGATATCGGCGCGCGCCGCGTTCGGTGCGCGGGCAATCACCTCTTCGGTTGCCGGATTGACGAGCTCGTAGGTGGCTCCGCCGCTCGCTTCGCTCCAGGCTCCGTCGATGTAGAGCCGGTAAGTCGGGACCGGCTGGCGTTGGGCTGCTGTTGTCATGGATGCTCCTTCCGAATCGTGTGGATTCTAATGACGCGATTCATGGTGGTGATCAAGGGCTGCGCCCAGCATCCTTTCTATGGGCCGCTCCCCCCTTCGGGGAGCCTCAGGACAGGATTGATCGATGGGTGGTGCTGCCGCGAGAATTCGACTTCTGCGCAACAGGTTCGCGCTTGCAAGGGGCCATCGTTGAATCCATCTTGCTCTTCCCCACGTCGAACGGTACACGCCTTTGTGCGTGAGGAAGATGGTGCGGACATGGACCTGAGCTTCACCCCTGAGCAGGAACAGTTTCGTTTGCGCTTGCGGCACTGGCTGCAGGAAAACCTGCCGCTTGGCTGGAGCAGCAATGCGTTACTGCCCGCTGCGACATACAGCGAAGAGGTAGCCTTCCTGCGTGATTGGCAGGCCAAGCTGTACGGCGCTGGCTGGTGCGGCCTGTCGTGGCCGAAAGAGTATGGCGGCGGGGGCGCCAGCCTCATGGAACAGGCGATCTACAATGAGGAGATGGCTCGTGCCCAGGCGCCGGAGTTGATCAATAAGGTGGGGATCAACAACGTCGGTCCTACCTTGATCATGCACGGAACCGAGGAGCAGAAGCGGCGCTTCCTGCGGCCGATCCTCTCGGCCGAAGAGATCTGGTGCCAGCTGTTCAGCGAGCCCGGCGCCGGCTCCGACCTGGCGAGCGTGCGCACGAAAGCGGAGCGCGACGGCGACGGTTACCGGCTCAGCGGTCAGAAGGTGTGGACCAGCTATGCTGAGTTTTCCCGCTGGGCCATCTGCCTGGCACGCACCGACGCGAACGTTCCGAAGCACAAGGGCATCACGTATTTCATTGTCGATATGCAGGCGCCGGGCATCGAGATCCGGCCTTTGCGCCAGATCACCGGCGGCACGGAGTTCAATGAGGTGTTCCTCGACGCCGTCTTCGTGCCGCGCGATTTCGTGATCGGCAAGGAGAACGATGGCTGGAACGTGGCCATGAATACCTTGGCGCATGAGCGCGGCACCGGGTACTTGTTCAAAGAACAGGTGAAGCACAAGATCGCCGTCGATCGGCTCATCGCCTGGCTGCGTAGACGGCAGGCCGATGGCTATACGGTGAATCCCGTATTGCGTGCCGAGGTTGTCAACGCCTACATTCGCGTGGAGATCATGCGCTTGCTCAATCTGGACACGATGACCCGTCTCGAGCGTGGCGAAGAAGCGGGCGCGGATACCAGCTTGAAGAAGGAGTTCTGGAGCCGGCTGTCGCAGCACCTGCACGAGACCGCGCTGGTGGCGCAGGGACCGGCGGCGCAACTCGTGGCTCCGGATCCTCGTGCCGTCGACCATGGGCGCTTCCAACAAACCTTCCTCTTCAGCCGTTCGTCGAGCATTGCCGGCGGCACTTCCGAAGTGCAGCTCAACATCATTGCGACACGGCTGTTGGGTCTGCCGAAGGGATCATGACACCGGAGGACCTGAGTACGTCAGATGCGGCCGCGGTACCGGCACGACCGGCGGCGACCGTCGTTCTGCTGCGCGATGGCGCCGCCGGACCCGAAGCGTTGCTGGTGCGGCGTAACGCGCAGCTGGCGTTCCATGGTGGGGCGTGGGTTTTCCCGGGCGGACGCATCGATGCCGCGGATGGCGCCGCGGAGGACCAGCACGACGCCCTGCCTGCCGCCCGCCGAGCCGCGTGCCGTGAGGCGTGGGAGGAGGCCGGTGTGCAGATCGCTCCGGAGAGTCTCGTGGCGTTTGCGCGTTGGGTGACGCCCGAGGGCCTTCCGAAGCGTTTCGACGCGTGGTTCTTTGCGACGCGCGCTGGCGAGGATGACGTGCGTGTCGATGGTGGCGAGATCCACGAGCATCAGTGGATCCGCCCGCCGGATGCATTGCAGGCCCATCGCGACGGCGCGCTGGATCTGCCGCCGCCGACGTGGGTGACCCTGCATCAATTGAGCGGTTATGCGACCGTTGCCGAGACCCTCACGGCTGTCGCACAAGGACCGATCGAGGAATTCGTCCCGCGCATCTGCATGTTGCCGGAGGGGGCGTGCTCGCTATACGCCGGCGATGTTGCCTATGAAAACGGCCAGGTTGACGATCCTGGACCACGTCACCGCCTATGGATGCTCGAATCAGGATGGCGCTATGAACGTCGCGCGACCGAGTAGGTTTGGCGTTGGCAATGCGGAATGGAGAATACCGCAGCGCTCCCGAATTGCGCGCTCGGCGCAGCGTCCCCTGACGACGCTGGCGAACCTGCTCCGGGTCGTGCTCGCCGGCGCGTGGACGGGAATCGTCGGGATGCCGCTGATTGTTTTTGTTTACATTCGTTATTTCTGGGGGCAGCTGGTGGCGTTGCTCGGTCGCCGCGATCTGCTCGATCGTGCCTTGGAGGGCAACGCCTGGCTCGCCGGCTGGGTCGCGCAGCGACTGTGGAGTCCCGTGCTGCTGGCCATAACCGGCATCCAGTTGCGTGTCCGTGAAGCGGTGCCGATCGACTGGAACAGGGCTCATGTGATTTGTTCGAACCATGCGAGTGTCTTCGACATCCTTGCCATCGTGCGCGCGGTGCCGCCGCCGTTTCGCTTTGTTGCGAAACGTGAGCTGGTCAAATGGCCGATCATCGGCTGGGTCCTGCCGCCGGCCGGACAGATTATCGTCGATCGCGGCAATCGCACGGGCGCGCTCCGCACGATTGCCGAGGCGAGCGCTCGCCACATTCGCGGCCAGGTGATCTTC
>CAZTDK010000391.1:0-6317 GCA_964611965.1 uncultured Binatia bacterium (SeqCode)
AGAGGTTGAATCGACGCGGCCCAGTGGCCGTGTTTTGCACAAGGCTGTAGCTAGCCCGCCGCCACCGGCTCGGCCGCGATGAGCGCGCCGAGTCGCGCCAGTTGCGGCGTCGCCGCGCCCAGCGTGTATTCGAGCTGCTTCAGCCATAGGAAATAGCGATGGATCGGATAGTCGACGTCGATGCTGATGCCGCCGTGCAGGTGCAGCGCAGCGTGGCCGATCCGGCTGCCGCCTTCCGCCGACCAGTATTTCGCGGTGGCGATCTCCTTGTCCGACGGCATCTCGTCGTGCAGCCGCGTCGCCGCCTGCCACATCGTCACGCTCACCGCCTCGTTGTCGATGTACGCGTCGGCCATACGCTGGCCAACCGCCTGGAACATCGCGATGGGCTTGTCGAACTGCTTGCGGTTCGACGCATACTCCGCGGTGAGCCGCACCGCTTCCTGACAAGCGCCCGCCGCGATCGCACATAACCCGACGGTCGTGCGATCAACGATCCAGCTGAGCTGCTGCGCGCCGCGCTCGATCGACCCGAGCAGGCGGTCTGCGCCCACTTTCACGTCAGCCAGCTCCAGGTGGAATTGCGCTTCCCAGTTCGTCGTTTCCTGCCGTGCCAACGTAACGCCCGGCGCCTGTGGATCGACGAAAAAGATTCCGACGTCGCCGCGCTCCGTACGCGCCGGCACGAGCACGGCGGCAGCACGGTTCGCAACGGGCACGGCGGTCTTGACACCGCTCAGGCGCCAGCCTGTCCCGTCGGCCGCCGCTATGGTCGCCGGAGCGTAGCTGTCGCTATCCAGCTCGGTCAGCGCCGCGGTGAGCAGGGTCTTACCGCTGACGACTTCCGGGAGCCAACGCTGCTGTTGCTGGCGCGAGCCGAAGCGTGCCAGCGGCATCGCCGCTGAAACGATGGTCGACAGCAACGGCAGCATGGCAACCCGCTTCCCTTGCTGTTCGAGCAGTAGACACGCCTCGAAGAATCCGCCGCCACTGCCGCCCACCAACTCCGGCAGCGCCGCCCCGAGCAAGCCGGCCTTCGCCAACTCAGCCCACAGATCGCGGTCGTAACGCGCGTCACTCTGCTCGGTCGCCTTCAACCGTTCAAGCGTCGCGGCGTCGGCAAGAATCTTCCCCGCCAGATCGGCGAGCGCCCGTTGTTCATCCGTCAGTGAGAAATCCATCATTTCGCTCCAAGATGATGAAGGGGGTTCGGGGTTAGGGTCACTCCACCTGCCACCTAACCGCATAACCGCTCAACCGCTCAACCGCTTCCCCCCTAACCCCTTAATGCTATCCCTTGTAGTTCAGAATCTCGGTTGCACCGGCATGCCCAGCCCGAACAGCGCGATCAAGTCGCGCTGCATCTCGTTGGTGCCGCCGCCGAAGGTGAGGATGTGAATGGCGCGCAGCATGAACCCGACGCGCCCGCGCAGTGCGGCGTCCGGCGATCCTGAACGAAACGTGCCGCTGGGGCCGAGAATCTCGAGCATCAGGCGAATGGCTTCGAGATAGAACTCGGTGCCGAAGACCTTGATGGTCGAGGCGTGGGCGGGGTTCAGCGGTTGGTTCTGCTCCGCACCCCAGGCAACTTTGAAGTTCATCAGCCGCAGAAACTCGAGCCGGGCATGGATGCGGGCAAGGTTGAGCTGCACCCACGGCTGATCGATGACGCGCCGGCCGTCAGCCAGCGTCGTCTCTTTTGCCCAGCGTGTCACATCCTCGAAATGCCCTTCGATCATTCCCGAGCTGCACAGGGTCACTCGCTCGTGATTGAGCTGGCTGACGATCAGCTTCCAGCCGGCGTTGAGCTTGCCGACCAGGTTCGCCACCGGCACGCGTACGTCGTCGTAGAAGGTCTGGTTGGTATTCATCTCGCCCATGTTCTTGATCGGCACGACGCGCACGCCCGGTGTCTGGCGCGGCACGATGAGCATTGAGATGCCCTTGTGTTTCGTCTTCTCGGGATGTTCCGGATCGGGCCACGGGTCGGTGCGGACGGCGAGCCAGATGTAGTCGGCGTCGGTCGCCAGACTGGTGAAGATTTTCTGGCCGTTGATGACGAAGTCGTCGCCGTCACGCACCGCCTTGCACTGCAACGACGCCAGGTCGGTGCCGGCGCTCGGTTCGGTGTAACCGATGGCGAAGTGGATTTCACCCTTGAGAATCTTCGGCAGAAAGAATTGTTTTTGCTCCTCGGAGCCGAACTGCATGAGCGTCGGTGCCACCGAGTTGACCGTGAGCATCGGCACCGGCGCGCCGGCACGCATCGACTCGTCAAAAAAGATGAACTGCTCGATCGGCGTCATGCCGCGCCCGCCGTACTGCTTCGGCCAGCCGATGCCGAGCCATCCATCCTCGCCCATCTGCCGCACGGCCCGGCGCACGATGGGCCCCACGCCTTCGCTGCGACCGATCTCCTCGCGCAGCTCAGGGGTGAGCAACTTGCTGTAATATGCGCGCAGCTCCTGGCGCAGCGCCTCGTGCGCCGGACTGTAGGCAAGCTTCATCGGCTCCTCCCAAACGGTCGTTTACTTAAGCAGATTCGCATTCTGGAGAGAAGAGAGGTTCGCTCCGCGGGATGTTTCAGTTTGTATACGTTGCCGGCGGCGCTGCTGCCGGCATGGGCTTGGACGCTAACGACAGTCAGCTTCACGCCACCGTCACCGGGGACTCAAGCCCCCGGCTTACAGCCCGGGTTACCGGGCTTTCTTTTCATTCAGCCGCGGGCTTCAGCCATCGGCGGCGGTCGATCTGGAGAGGCGGCAACGTCACCGTGAACACGCAGCCGCCCCTCTCGCGATTTGCCGCCCGGATCTCACCGCCGTGCGCCCGCGCGATCTCCTGGGCGATGCTTAGTCCCAAGCCCGTGCCGCTCGGTGCGCGGCGCGCACCATTGCCACGATGAAAGCGGTCGAAAATGCGCTCCAGGTCTTCCGGCGCGAGACCAGGGCCGCTATCGGCCACTGCCGCTTCGACGCAATCGCCGACTCTGCGGGTCGTGAGCTGAATGCCGGCGCGGGGCGGAGTGCCGCCGGCACCGTGGTGCACCGCGTTGTCGATGAGATTGTTGAACAGCCGATAGAGATCGCCGGCGTTCCCGCTGACCCACGCCGCCGCCTCGGTTGTGACCTGCACGTCGATCGTAGTCGTCGATTCCTCCAACCCATCCGTGTGCCAGGCCGCCGCCAACTCGTGCAACATCTCGTTCAGATCCACCGGCACCGGCGCACCGAGGGTTCCCGCCGCTTCGAGGCGTGTCAGCGTCAGGAGATCCTCCGCCAAGCGACACATGCGCTCTGTCGCGGCCAGCGCCTCGCCCAGCGCGGCGCGGTACTCGGCGGCGGAACGCTCGCGCGACTGCGCCACATCGAGACCGGTGCGCAGGACGGTGAGCGGCGTGCGCAGCTCGTGCGCCGCGTCGGCGGTGAACCGCTTCAGCTCCCTGACGGCGCCCTGGAGGCGATCGAGCATGCGGTTGAGCACGGTCACCATGCGGCCGACTTCGTCGGTGGGGTTCTCGACCACTACACGTACCGCGAGGTTGTCGGCGGCAATCGCATCGAGTTGTCGCGAGGCAGCTTCGAGCGGCCGCAACGCGCGGCCAGTGATCAGCCACAAGCCGGTGCCGCAGAGCACCAGCAGCAGCGGCATGCCGATGGCGAGCAGCGACGTCAGCCGCTGCTTGGCGTGCAGCGCCGCCGTCGCCGACACGCCGATGGCCACCGTAATCGAGCGGTCGTGCGATACGTACTGCACGATACGCAACTGCGGATCGCCCGAACGCAGTACCGCCTGCGCGTCGTGCGGCACCGCGGCGATCACCTGACCGTCGCGGCTGACCGTGACATACTTGTGCGTTCCGCTCGCGCCTTCGCCGGCGATGCGGGTGAGCAGACCGTTGATCGCGGCGGGGTCGGCCGACGTTCCCAACACCTCGGCGATGGTCTCCGCTTCCTCTTGCAGCGCCACATCCAGGTCGTGCAGCAGCCGGTTCCCGAACATCTCGATCAGCAGCCACCCGGCGGCTACCGATAGGGGAATCAGGAAGGCGAGCATCCAGACGAGCAGGCGGGCGCGAATCGAGCGTCTCACGGTGTGTCCTCGCGCATCACGTAGCCGGCGCCGCGGACGGTGTGCAGCAGGCGCGCCGCACCGTCAACCTCGAGCTTCTTGCGCAAGCGGTTGACGAACACCTCGATCAGATTGGAGAGCGAGTCGAAGTGCTCGCCCCACACGTGCTCGGCGAGCATCGTGCGGGTCACCACCTCGCCGGCGTGGCACATGAGATACTCCAGCACCGTGAACTCGCGCGCCGTGAGCTCGATGTGCCGCGGGCCCCGCCGCGCTTGCCGCGTCAGCCGATCCAGCTGCAGATCGCCGACCCGCAACACCGGAGCCCGCGGTTCCCGCCCGCGACGCAACAGGGCGCGGCTGCGCGCCACGAGCTCGGAAAACGCGAACGGTTTGCTGAGATAGTCGTCAGCCCCCGCATCGAGCCCGGCCACACGGTCGTCCACCGAGCCGCGCGCCGTGAGGATCAGCACCGGAACGCTCATCCCGGCCTCGCGGACCCGCCGCAGCAGCTCGCCGCCGCCGGCACCCGGCAAGCCGAGATCGAGAACGATCAGATCGTAGGGGTTGAGCAATACGAGACGCCACGCCGCCTCGACGGTGTCGGTGAGGTCGACGGTCCACGCCGCTTCCTCGAGCCCGCGGCGCAGGTAGCGCGCCAGCGTCTGCTCGTCCTCAACCACCAGCAGGCGCATGCCCGGGCTCCGTCGTCGCCCGTCCCGGCCGCGCCAGCAGCCGGAACAGCAGCGGCACGCCGATGAGCGAGAACAGCATCGACAGCGATACGCCGCCGAGGATGGCGATGGCCAACGGCTGCTGCATCTGACTGCCGGCGCCGATGCCGAACGCCAGCGGCGCCAGGCCGGCGATGGCGGCCAGTGACGTCATGAGGATGGGCCGCAGGCGCACGCTGCCGGCGCGGACCAGCGCCGCCTCCAGATCGCCCGTCTGCCGGTACTCGCGCCCCGCGAAGTCGAGCAGCAAGATGCCGTTCTTGGCCACGATTCCCACGACCATGATCATGCCGACAATCGACGACACATTAAGCGCGGTCCCGGTGACCCACAAGCTGAGCAAGCTGCCGGAGAGGGCCAGACTACTCCCGACCACGATCGCCACAACCGCCGCCACCGATCCAAACTCCACCAGCAGCAGCGCTCCGACGCACGCCAGCGCACCCAGGAACACCACGAGCAGCTCGCCGAATGCCTGCTGCTGGCTGGCATAGAGCCCGCCGTATTCCAGCGTCACCCCCGCCGGCAGACGCAGATCGTGCCCCAGCAGACGCTGGACGCCAGCGTTCACCGTACCGAGATCACGCCCGTTCAAGCGCGCGGTGACGCGCAGCAGCTGGCGCAGGTTCTCGCGCGTCCGCTGCACGGCCAACGGACCGGGGCCCGTATGCGACAGGGATCGTAGCGGTGCCAACCGGCTCTGTCCCGCCACCAACGTGAGATCGTCCAGTGCCGCCAGCCCATCGCGATATGCATCCGGATAGCGCACGCGCAGCGGGATGGCGCGGTCGCCCTCGATCACCTGACCGACCACTGTGCCGGTCACCGCGGTCTCCAGCCAATGCTGCACCGTCTCCGCACTCAGCCCGAGCAGGTTGGCGCGCTGCTCGTCGATGTCGACCTGATACGTCGGGCCCACTTCCGTAATGCCGTCGAAGTTGTCGACGATCCCCGGCACTTGCGCGAGCAGCTGGTTGGTGGCGCGCGCCGTCCGCTCCAGCAATGCCTGATCGCTCCCAAAAAGCTTGATCTCCACCGGATTCGGATTGCCGCTCAAGTCACCGATCATGTCCTGCATGATTTGCACAAACTCGACGCGCATTCCGGGCACCTGGCCGTGAATCGCGTCGCGCACACCGTCCATGATCGCCTCGATGCCGCGGTCGCGCCGCGCGTGCAAGCGCACCGTATAATCGCCACGATTCGTCTCCGTCAGGAAGAAACCGAGCTCGGCACCCGTACGGCGCGCGAACCCTGCCACCTCCGGCGTCTGCTGCAGGATCGCGTCGACCTTTTGCAGCAGGCGCAACGTTTCGGGCAGCGCCGTCCCCGGCGGCGTCCAGTAGTCGAGCACGAAAGCGCCTTCGTCCATCTCCGGCACGAATCCGGTTTGGACGTGACGATACGCCACGGCGGCGAGCAGCGCGAATCCTCCGCCGATGAGCAGCACGACCCAGCGATGCCCGAGCGCCCAACGCAAGCTCCGCGTATAGAAGTGTCCGAGCCACGCCG
>CAZTDK010000392.1:0-6311 GCA_964611965.1 uncultured Binatia bacterium (SeqCode)
GAGAGCATGGTGTACAATGTCAATTTCGCAGCACGCATTTCCTCCGACGTCGATATTCCCGCCCTGCGACGTGCGTTCCAGGCCCTCATTGATCGTCACGCTTCGCTGCGGACCACGTTCTCCGCGCCCGCCGGCATACCCGTTCAACAGGTCCACAAGCACCTGACGGTGCACTTCGAGGAGACGGATGCTTCGACCTGGTGCAGCGAGCAGCTGAAGACCCGCCTGGTCGAGGACACGTACCGCCCCTTCGATCTGGAACGCGGGCCCCTCTTGCGGGCGAGTCTATTCTCCAGCTCGGCGCACGAACACATCCTCTTGCTGGTCGTGCATCACATCGTGATCGATTTCTGGTCGCTGGCTGTGCTGCTGACCGAGCTCGGCGTGCTGTACCCTGCGGAACAGGCGGGCGTGCCGGCGACTCTCCCGCCTCTTGATTTGCAGTACACGGACTACGTTCGTTGGCAGGCCGAGATGCTCGCGAGCCCGGAAGGTGAGCGGCTCTGGGCGTACTGGCGGAAACAACTAGGTGGGCAGCTGCCTGTACTCGATCTTCCAACAGATCGGCCACGACCACCGATACAGACATACAATGGTGGCTCGCACGACTTCAGTCTCGACGAGGACCTGAGTGCACGCATCAAAGCGCTGGCGAAGGCCGAGGGAGCAACCCTGTACATGGTGCTTCTGGCAGCCTTCCAAGTGATGCTTCACTATCACACCGGTCAGGAAGATTTGCTGGTGGGCTCGCCCATGCTTGGCCGGAATCGGGCCGAGTTTGAGGGGATCGTGGGCCTGTTCACCAATCCGGTTTTCCTCAGAGCGAATCTTTCGCGGAATCCAACCTTCCAGGCTCATCTAGGCACAGTGCGTCAGACGGTCCTGGCGGCTCTCGAACATCAGGATTACCCCACGCTGCGCGTGGTCGAACAACTTCGGCCCGCGCGCGATCTCAGCCGATCGCCTATCTGCCAAGTCATGTTTGTGCTCGACAAACCGCACGGGCTTGCCGAACAGGGCGCCCCGACGTTCGTGCTGGGCGAAACAGGGCTCCGTATGGATCCGGGGGGACTTGTGCTCGAGGCCTTGCCCCTGGAGCGGCGGGCAGCGGCTCTCGATCTGGTATTGTTGATCATTGAGACCACAAGATCGTTCTCGATCTCCCTACGGTATAACACCGAACTTTTCGATGCTGCGACAATCGCGCGACTGGCACGACACTTCGAAGCACTCCTTCACCATGTCGTTGCCCAGCCCGCTTCCAGGCTAACCGCGTTGACGGACATGCTCGCCGAATCTGACCGGCAGATTCCGGGCGACGCCGAGCGACAGCAAATCCTGATCGAGTTTAATGACACCGCGGCCGAGTATCCAAGAGACACGTGCGTCCACCAGTTATTCGAGCAGCAAGCGCAGCGTACACCGGCCAATGTCGCGCTGGTATTCGAGGCGCAGGAGCTGACGTACGTTCAACTGAATGCCCGTGCGAATCAGCTGGCCCATTATCTGCAAACACTGGGTGTCGGACCCGAAGTGCCGGTGGCCATTTGCATGGAGCGCTGCGTGGAAATGGTGGTCGGCCTGCTTGGCATTCTCAAGGCCGGCGGAGTCTATGTGCCGTTGGACCCGGCGTATCCGATGGAGCGCTTGGCCTTCCTGCTCGACGATGCCCGCGCGCCGGTCCTGCTGACGCAACGGCATCTGGCGGAGCGCATGCCCGTGCAAGGGGTGCAGGTCGTGTGCCTGGACTCGAGTGGGGATGCCCGTGCTTCGATGAGTGAAGAGAATTCGGCCAGCATGGTCACCACCAAGAACGCTGCCTATGTGATCTACACCTCAGGCTCAACGGGGGAGCCGAAGGGGGTCACCGTTGAACATGGTGGCCTGAGCAACGCTATCCACTGGATCACCGAGACGCTCGCATTGTCCGGCGAAGACCGCGGTCTTCTGAAGACGCCGATCACCTTCGATGCTGCCGGGCGTGAGCTCTTCCCGACGCTTTTGACCGGAGGAATGTTGGTCATTGCGGAACCTGGCGGTCATCGGGATTGCCGCTACCTGGCGCGACTGGTTTGCGAACGCCGGATCTCCATTCTGCACTGCGTGCCGTCGCTCCTGCGCCTTCTCATTGAGGAGCCCGCTCTCGATGACGCCGATGCCTTGCGTGCCGTCATGTGTGGGGGCGAGGCCTTGGCACTCCACGTGGTGACGGGATTCCGACAACGCTCCAAGGCCAGGCTGTACAACGTGTACGGACCGACTGAAGCGACTATCGATTCGACGTCTTGGCTCTGCGAAGAGATCTGTGATCGCTCGGTGATCCCGATCGGACGACCGATACCGAACGCGCGCACGTATGTTGTGGACGACGCCCTTCGGCCGCTGCCGATCGGTGTCGCCGGTGAGCTGTACATCGGCGGCGTGGGCGTGGCCCGAGGCTATCTGAACCGGCCTGAGCTGACCGCCGAGAGGTTTGTTCCAGATCCGTTCAGCGCCGAGCCGGGAGCACGCCTCTACAAGACCGGCGATCTGGCCCGCTATCTGCCGGATGGGAACATCGAGTTCCTCGGCCGCGCGGATCACCAAGTGAAAATCCGGGGGTTCCGCATCGAGCTGGGTGAAATCGAGGCCGTGCTCGGCCAGCACCCGGCCGTGCGTGAGGCGGTTGCCCTGGCTGTGGACGACGCGCCTGGAGACAAGCGATTGGTGGCCTATGTGGTCGCTGCGCCGAGGGTGGCGCCGCAGTCCTCGCCCTTGGCTCACGAGCTGCGCAGGTTCCTCAAGGAGAAGCTGCCCGAGTACATGGTGCCTGCGGTGTTCGTCCTGCTCGATGCCTTGCCGTTGACGTCCACCGGGAAGATCGATCGCCGTGCGCTGCCGGCGCCCGAGCGAACGCGACCCGAGCTCGATCGGGCATTCGCCGCACCCCGCACTCCGACTGAAGAGCTCACGGCTGAAATTTGGGCCCAGCTCCTTGGTGTCGAACGGGTGGGCATCCACGACAACTTTTTCGACCTGGGCGGCCATTCCCTTCTAGCAACCCAGGTCGTGTCCCGCGTGCGTGACGCATTTCAGGTGGAGATTCCACTGCGTCGTCTGTTCGAAGAGCCCACCGTAGCGAGCCTTGCTGAGAGCATCGACGTTGCCCGTCGAGCCGGACAGAGTCTACAGGTTCCAGCCATACAACCTGTTCCGCGGGATGGAGAATTGCCGCTCTCCTTTGCCCAGCAGCGCCTGTGGTTCATCGATCAGTTGGCGCCGGGCAACCCGGCCTACAATTTTCCCGCTGCCGTCCAGCTCAGAGGCCCCCTCAACGTGGCAGCACTCCAGCACAGTCTCAACGAGCTCGTGCAGCGCCATGAAGTCTTGCGGACGACCTTTGCGACTGCGGATGGGCGACCGGTTCAAGTGATTGCACCGGCGTTGACGGTCACGCTGCCCGTGGTGAATCTGCGCGAGCTGTGTGCACCCGAGCGGAAGATCGAGGTCCTTCGGCTCGTCACCGCGGAGGCCACGCGTCCCTTCAATTTGGCCGACGGTCCGCTGGTGCGAGCCACGGTGCTCCAGTTGGACGAGACAGAGTACGTGGGGCTCTTGACGATGCACCACATTGTTTCCGACGGTTGGTCAATTGGAATACTGATCCGCGAGCTGGCGGTGCTGTATGAAGCGTTCTCCGGTGGAAGGTCCTCTCCGCTCACTGAGTTGCCGATCCAGTACGCGGATTTTGCTTGTTGGCAAAGGCAGTGGTTGCAGGGTGAGGTCCTGGAAAAGCAACTGAGCTATTGGAAGCGGCAACTGGGTGGTGCCCCGCCGCTTTTGGAGCTGCTGCGGGATCATCCGCGGCCGGTGGTGCAGACATTCCGCGGTGCGCACGAATCGTTGCTGCTGGCCGAGGCCGTGGGTGCGGGCCTGAAGGCACTGAGCCGCGAGGTGGGAGCGACCCTGTTTATGACGCTGCTGGCTGCGTTCACAGTTTTGCTGCAGCGCTACACGCGTCAAGACGACATCGTCATCGGCACACCGATTGCCAACCGTAACCGGAGGGAGATCGAGGGACTGATTGGATTTTTCGTCAACACGCTCGTTCTCCGTACCGACCTTTCGGACGACCCGAGTTTTCGGGAGGTCGTGCGGCGGGTGCGAGAGGTCTGTCTGGGTGCGTATGCTCATCAGGATCTGCCCTTTGAAAAACTCGTGGAAGAATTGCACGTCGAGCGCGATCTGAGCCGCAATCCGCTCTTTCAGGTGATGTTCGTCCTGCAGAACGCTTCGCCGCGGGCGGTGGAACTGCCGGGCTTGACCCTCAACCCCGTCGACGGGACCAGCGAGACGGCTCACTTTGATTTGACTCTGCAGATCGTCGATGCCGAGCAAGGGCTCACGGCGACACTCGTCTATAACGCCGACTTGTTTGAGGCCGCGACGATTGCCCGCATGCTGCGCACGTTTCGCACCCTCTTGGGCGCCGTGGTTGCGGATCCCGCGCTGTGCCTCTCGGATCTACCGCTGTCGACCCCGGCAGAGCAGCAGCAGTTGGTGGTGGAGTGGAACGATACCAAGACCGACTCGCCGCGGGACTTGAGTATTCATCAGCTTTTTGAGGCGCAAGTGGCGCGCGCGCCTGACGCCGTCGCGGTCGTATGCGCGGGTGAGCAGTTGACGTATGAAGAGCTGAACCGCCGGTCGAACCAACTGGCGCACTACCTGCGGGCTTTGGAAATAGGCCCGGAGGTCCTTGTCGGTAGCTGCTTGGAGCCCTCGTTGGAATTGATCGTCGGGTTGCTCGGCATTCTGAAGGCAGGCGGGGTCTATGTGCCGCTTGATCCGACGTATCCAAAGGAGCGCCTCGCCTTCATGCTCGAAGATGCCCAGGTGGGGGTGCTGTTGACGCAGGAGTCCTTGGTGGCGGGCCTCCCAGAGCACCAGGCACGAGCCGTCTGTCTGGATTCAGGGTGGGAAGCCATAGCCGGAAAAAGTACCGAGAACCCGGTGAGCTCGACGATAGCTCAGGGTCTGGCGTATGTGATCTACACCTCGGGATCCACCGGCCGGCCGAAGGGTGTTCTCGTCTCGCATGGCTGCATCGCGGATCATTGCCGCGATGTTCAAAGGTACTACGAACTCGACTCGAGCGATCGGGTCCTCCAGGTCGGTTCTCTGAGTTTCGATTTGTCCTTGGAGCAAATCCTCCCCACGCTCATTGCCGGAGCGACGCTGGTCATGATGGGCGCCGAGGTATGGCCTCCGGCAGGATTCCACAAGAGAGCCTCCGAGTTTGGCCTCACGGTGCTGAACCTTCCCACCGGTTACTGGCAGGAACTGGCTCGAGAGTGGGCAGACGTCCCGGAGCTAGTCCCGAATATTCAGGCCAGACTTTTTGTCGCCGGCGGAGATTCCATGTCGCCCGATGTTCTCGCTCTTTGGCAGCGAACACCGGTGTCGTCGGTCCGCCTCCTCAATGCGTATGGACCTACCGAAACGACGATAACGGCAACTGCCTTTGAGATACCGCCCCGACGTTGCGAGAATACGACTCTCCTGCGGGTTCCCATTGGTCGTCCCCTCGCGAACCGGGCGATCTACATTCTAGACAATCACGACAACCCGGTTCCAATTGGCGTTCCCGGCGAGCTACACATCGGCGGGTTGGGCGTGGCCCGCGGTTATCTGAACCGGCCTGAGTTGACCGCCGAGAAGTTCGTTCCTGATCGGTTCAGTGCGGAGCCGGGAGCCCGACTGTACAAGACTGGCGACCTGGCCCGCTATCTGCCGGATGGGAATATCGAGTTCCTCGGTCGCGCGGACCACCAAGTGAAGATCCGCGGCTTCCGCATCGAGTTGGGGGAAATCGAGGCCGTTCTTGGCCGACATCCGGCCGTGCGTGAGGCGGTTGTCCTAGCTGCGGATGACCCGCCTGGAGAGAAGCGATTGGCAGCCTATGTGGTCAGTGAGCCGCAGTCCTCGCCTTCGGCTCACGACCTGCGCAGTTTTCTCAAGGAGAGGCTGCCCGACTACATGGTGCCTGCGGTCTTCGTCCTGCTCGACGCCTTGCCGTTGACGCCCACCGGGAAGATCGATCGCTGCGCACTGCGGACGCCCATCCGCACACGACCTGAGCTCGAAAGGACAATCGTCGCCCCCCGAGACGCTTTGGAGGTTGAGCTCGCTCGTCTCTGGGAGAACGTTCTGAGCGTTCGACCGATCGGAGTAACGGAGAATTTTTTCGAGCTGGGCGGGCATTCAATGGCCGCTGTACGCTTGTTCGCCCTGATCGAGAACCAACTCGGCAGGAAACTCCCGCTAGCGAC
>CAZTDK010000393.1:0-6309 GCA_964611965.1 uncultured Binatia bacterium (SeqCode)
AGGGCTCGACTACCTGGTTATCTGGTCCGCGCAACCGGCCGACGGCACGTACCAACTGTCCGCGACGGCCGTCGACAACTTCAGCAATGCCAGCGAATCGGCCAGGCAGACCGTGATCATCGACAACACCGCGCCCACATCGACGCTGTCGAGCCCAGCGTCCGTCACCATTTATTCCAGTAGCGGCGTCACGTATGCGGCAACCAGCAACTACGCGGGCGAGACCGCGTGGCCGGGGAGCATCTCCGGGACGGCATCCGACGCCACATCAAACGTACAACTGGTGAGGGTCAGCATCCAACAGCTGAGCAGCGGCAACTATTGGAATGGTGCCAACTTCACCAGCGCATCAGAGGTCTTCAGCACCGCCAGCGGAACCACCAGTTGGTCGCTCCCCTTCCCGAGCGCGAACTTCCCGGCCGGCGGTACGTACAAGATCCGCACCCGCGCCACCGACGCCGCTGGGAACACCGATAGCGCCAGCCAGGTTTCATTCTACCTGGACTACGATCCGTCAAAGACCACGTTTGTCAACGGTATTTCAGGCAGTGATTTGAATGACGGCCTGAGCCCGGCGACGGCAAAGGCGACGATTTCCGGGGCAGCGGCAATTGTGACCAACACGCGTCCACTGATCGCCGTCGTGACCGGCATCTACAACGGCACGGTGACCATCAGCGGCGGCACAGCCAATCCCACCATCGTCCGCGGCGGCTACGACTTCACTTTCTTGCGCGGCGCCAGCGGCAGCAACCCCGTGACGATCAACGGTAGCGGCGGGATCAATACGACCGGCGTGCTGGTGTCCACGTACGGCGCCAAACTCCAGCAACTGACGGTCAACAGCGGAACGCCCGGCGGCGCGGGCTCCAGCGCTTACGGCATTCGCGCGCTCAGCGGCGCCACCGTTGATTCCGAGAACTGCACCATCAGCGCCGCAACCGGGGTGGCCGGAACGAACAGCACCGCGACGACCGCGTCGGCGGCCAGCGGGTGCATCGGCAACAATGGCGGTAACGCCGGTGGACCCTCGTCACCGGGAGGGGGCGCTGCTTCTTGTGGTGGTGTTGGCGTCGCGGCCAGCGGTGCGGGCGGCACCGGTGGCAACTACTCCGGTTCTGGAGACAATGGCTCGGGCGGCGGTGGGGGCGCGTCTGGCGGCAGCGGTGGTTGCGGAAGTCTCTTTGGTTGCGGCTCGGACGCCGGTGGCGGCGCGGGTGGTGCGGGCGGCAGCGCTGGGTCGGCCGGCGCGGGTGGTGTGAGCTCCACAGCGTCGGCGGCAGCGACATGGGTTGGCCAGAACGGCGGCGCTGGGGGCAGCGGCACGGGCGCCGCTGGCGGTGGCGGTGGTGGTGGCGGCAAGTCGGCCAGCGCGTCGGGTGGCGGCGGTGGCGCCGGCGGTGGTGGCGGCAGTGGTGGGAGCGGAGCAACCGATGGTGGATCGTTCGGCGGGGGCTCGTTCGGTGTTTACGCCTATAACGCAACGGTCAATCTCACCAACGTGTCTGCCGTGGCGGGCACGGGCGGCGCGGGCGGTGCCGGTGCCGTCGGCGGCGCCGGCGGTGCGGGCGGCCACGGTGGTAGCGGTTGTTCCGAGTCGTGTTGCTCGGCTGGACCGGGCGGCGGTGGCGGCGGCGGTGGCAGTGGCGGCGGTGGTGGTGGGGCTGGCGGCGGCGCCGGCGGACCATCCGTCACCGCCTTTCATATCGGCACCGGTGCGCTGACGGTCACCGGCGGCACGCTGAGCCGAGCGCCGAGCGCGGCGCCGGGCGGGGCCGGCGGTTCTGGTGGAGCGGGCGGCGGCGCCGGCTTGGGTGGTGGCGGCGCCAACTCAGGCGGCACAGGCGTTTCCGGTGTTTCGGGTACAACCGGAAACAATGGCGCGCCCGGCATCCTGTGCACGAAGTACGACGGTTCTACGTGTACTCCGTGATGGAGACAGGCCTCGCCTCTCGACGGTCTGTCCATCCCTCGCATTCACGGAGAGTGCATTCCGTGAGCAGAGGCGCGTTGTCCGCGAGCGTCGTTGCGGCAGCGCTCGCTATTCCGGAACGGTGTCGCCCGAGCCGCCGAACTCCTTTGGGAAGTCCTTGAACTTCGGCAGCCCGTCGCGCACGGTCATTACCTTCTCGCCGTAGTGCACGTGCAGCGTCGGCTGATAGCTGAAGCCGACGATCGAGCCGGCCGGCACATCGATCATTCCAAAGCTCGGATGTCCGACGAGCACCGGTGCGCCACAGCTGGTGCAGAACTGGCGGTGGCTGTTCTCGGTCCTCTTGTACATCCCGAGCTTGTCGGCACCCTTCACCACCTTCACGCTCGCTGCCGGCCACAGACTCGCCGCGTGGATCGGCGCTCCGAGCCAGCTCCGGCAAGAGTTACAGTGACAATATACCTGCACCGCGGGGTCGCCGCTGATCTCGAGCTGCACTGCACCGCACGCGCATCCGCTCTTGTACGTGTTCGCCATGAGCATCCTCCGTTGCAGGAATTCTTTCACGGGGACCCGCTCCGACGCAAGACAGGTCCGGTCGGAGTGCGAGACCGGCAGCGGACGCCGCGTCGCGAGCTGCGAGCCTGCATCCACCCCTCACGAGGCGGAGCCCATGACCGCGCTGCGCACTTGAGTTCTGGCGCGTGTGCAGCGAGTCTGCGGCGCGGAGGGACGTCGGTATGGAAGAACCGCTCACAGCGCAGAAAGGGGTGACGGTGGTGTTCGTGAGGCGCGTGAAGCGCGGGCACGAGGCCGACTACGAGGCGTGGTTGCCGAAGATCGTCGCGGCGCTGCGGCGCTCGCCTGGTTTCCTGGGCTTCGAGAACTTGCGTCCGGTGGAGGGCCTGCAGGCCGATCACGTTCTCATCCTACGTTTCGATAGCGCGGCGAACCTGCACCGCTGGGAGGCGTCACCCGAGCGCACGCGTTGGCTCGCGGAGGCAACGGAGTTCACCGAGCACCTGGCGAGCATCCAGCGCATCAGCGGCCTGGAAGGTCTGTTCACGCCGCCACGCACGCGCGTGTCACTGGCGCCGCCGAAGTGGAAGATGTTCCTCGTCGTCAGCCTCGGACTCTACCCACTCGTCGCCCTCACGGCGCTCTTCGTCATGCCGCTGCTCGGCTTCGTGCCGCTCCTGCCGCGCCTGGTCATCACCACGTTGCTCAACGTTGCCCTCATGACATGGGTCGTCATGCCGCTGCTCACCTGGGTTTTGCGGGCGTGGCTGACCGCGGCGCCGGCATCGGCATGAGAACTGTCCGTCGAGGATCACCTGCAGCGCATCATGCTCCGGTCGCGGGTCAGCGCGCATTGATGCGTCGGTCCTGGGAACAGCCACTCGCCGCATTCGCCGGATTGCGCCAGCGGGTGATCGAAAATGATGCGGGCTTCGATGGGCAGGCCGGCGGACGACACGCGATATGTTCCATTCTTGGCGAGAACCTTGACGCGATACTCGACAGGCACGGTGTGCGACTGCGTGACCCAGATGCGCTGCACGTCGGTGCTCCCGGTGCGGTCGACATACTTGAACGCCGTGCGCGTCCTGTTCGCCGTCCATCCGACTTTGGTGACGTCGTCGTACGGCCCCCCCGCAATGGTGCGGTCCAGAATGACGCGCACGCTGTCGGTAATGAGCACCCGCACGCCGTGCGCGGCGGGATCGACGGCGGTTGGCAGGGCGATTCGGCCCCTGAGCAACAGGCGGTCGTCGCCAGCGGGCGTGTTGAGGTTGGCGAACAGCAGGCGCGGGTTGGCGGCGGTGCGCGCCCCGCCGACGTTCGTACACGGATCGCACACGTTGCCTTCGCCGTCACCATCCGCATCTTCTTGGCCGGGGTTGGCGATGGTGGGGCAGTTGTCTTCGCCATCGAGGACCCCGTCGCCGTCCGTGTCTTCGTCACCGACGAGATAGCGCGCCAGCGCAACCTCGTTGTTCGAGAACGCACCGAGGGCAACGAGCTTCCCGTCAGGCTGCCGCGCCAGATCGTGGGCGCCCGCGCCGCCGAACGCGCTCAAAGCGATACCGCCTGTGCCGAAGCTCGGATCGAGCGTCCCACTCGAGTCGAATCGCAATACGGCGAAGTGGTTGCAGACGACGCTTAGCTTGCCATCGGGTTGCAGGACCAGCCCTTCACCGGTGCTCGTCGCGAAACCCGGCACGGCAGCGGTTACCATGCCGCCGGTCCCGAAAGTTGGATCAAGCGTCCCGTCGTCGTTGTAACGGGCGAGTCCAACCTCGTTGCCCGCAGTGCCCGCAAGGACCAGCCGCCCGTCCGGTTGCAGTACCAGATTCCTGGCGTATCCACCGCCAGCAAAGGTGGTGGTGACGAGGCCAGCACTACCAAACGTGCCGTCGAGCGTCCCGTCACTGAGATAGCGTGCCAAGGCAAATCGACTGCCGGAAATTCCGCCGGCAACGATCTTCCCGTCAGGTTGAACCACCAGTCCTTCCACCTCGTCGATGCCGTTGTTACGAAAGGCCGTGATGACGATCCCAGCTGTGCCAAAGCCGCTATCGAGGCTGCCGTCCGCGTTGTAGCGCACGAGGATGAAATCAAGGAAATCCGGAATGTCGGCAATCCAACCCGCTGCGATCAGTTTGCCGTCAGGTTGGATGGCCAAAGCGGCCGCCTTCTTTTGGTTCGTCACTCCTGTGGGAGCGGAAATCCCGCCGCTGCCGAAGGAGCCGTCGAGGCTGCCATCCGCGTTGTATCGTCCGAGCACCCAATCGCAGCTGCCGGAACAGCTGAAGAAGTCGTCGTCGTCGATGACCGTCACCAGTTTCCCATCGGGCTGCACGATCAAGGGATAGGCAATCCGGGCGCTCAGGGTGTCAATCACGGTGGTTACTACGCCACCGCTGCCGAAGGCGGGATCCGGCGTCCCGTCCAGGCTGTATCGCAGCAGCATGGGGATTTCGGACTGCATCGGCGGCGCCGTGTACCCGGCGGCCGCGAGTTTCCCGTCCGCCTGGATGGCGGCGCGTAGCGCGAAGGTATCGATGCCGGGAAACGCCGTGACGACGCGTCCCTTGTAGCCATAAGTGGTATCGAGATCCCCGGGCGCACCCCAGGCCATACTCGCGCTCATCGTGGAAACAAGACCCAGCACACACAGACACCGCCGAAGTCCCATAGTGTGGTCCCCCTTGAGGGATATGACTAGACTCTCCGACCCCTTGTCAAGGCGATATTTCGTCCAGGTGCAGTCCACCCCTGGCCGAGCCAGCGATTACCGCACTTCAACCGGCAGCGACTCGATGCCGGTGATGAAGTTCGACGCGCGCAACAGCGGTGGGTCGTCGGTTGCCAGCTCCAGGTTCGGCAGGTGGCGCAACAGCTCCTCGAACATCACGCGTAACTCGAGGCGTGCCAGGCTCGATCCCAGGCAGAAATGCGCGCCATAGCCGAAAGCAAGATGTTCGTTGGGCGTGCGCTCGATATCGAATGTAAACGGATCGCGGAAAACCGCCGCGTCACGGTTGGCGGAGGGATAGAGCAGCAGCAGCTTTTCGCCAGCGGTGATGCGTTGCCCGCGTAGCGTCACATCGCGAGTGGCAGTGCGCGCCATGTTCTGAATCGGCGTAACCCAGCGGAGCATCTCTTCGACCGCCGCCGGGATCTTCGTCGGGTCTTCGGTCAGGCGGCGGTGCTGATCGGGATGCCGTAGCAGCTCGTACATGCCGCCGCTGATGACATGGCGGGTGGTCTCGTCGCCGCCGATCAGGATCAACAGCGCTTCCATCAGCACTTCTTCGACGTCGAGCCTGACGCCGTCGATTTCGGCGTGCGCAAGGATGCTCAGCAGATCGTTCTGCGCCACTTCGCGGCGCTCGGCGAGGACCCGCGACTGGTAGTCGCGGTAGTCGAGGAAGGCCGCCTGCGCGCGAGCGATTTTTTCGATATCGCTACTCCCGCTCGAGCCGAGCATCTCGTCCGACCATTCCAGCAAGTGTCCATGCGCCTCGGGTGCGACCCCGAGCATGTCCCCGATGACGATCAATGGCAGCCACGCGGCGATGTCTTTGACGAAGTCGAAACGGGGGTACAGCTTGGCGCGCTCGATGAGGTCGACGCACACCGCGCGGATGCGCGGCTCGAGCTCGGCGACGCGCCGCGGGGTGAACCCCCGGTTCACCAGGGCGCGCCGCTGTTTGTGCAGCGGGTCGTCGAGGTTGATCATGTACGGCAACGACGGCGCGTCGGGGCGCATGCCGTGCGCATTGCAGAACGTCTGCGGATCACGCGATACCGCCAGCACGTCCTCGTAGGCGGCGATGCCCCACACCCCGGCGTCATCCCAATACACCGGC
>CAZTDK010000394.1:0-6299 GCA_964611965.1 uncultured Binatia bacterium (SeqCode)
GTGGCCGCTAGTTCCGCATGAACGTCATCGGTCTCGAAGCAGATGTGATGCAGGCCTTCGCCGCGGCGTTCGAGAAACTTGGCGACCCCGCCGTTTTGGTTGATCGGCTCGAGCAGCTCGATCTCGCTGTTCCCGATGGTGAGCAAGGCGGCCCGCACGCCCTGGTCTTCGACCACGGCTTCCTTGTGGACGTGGAGCCCCAGGGTGTCGCGGTAAAACGCGTACGCCGCATCGAGGCTACGCACGACGATACCGATGTGATGGATTTTGCGCAGCATGCGAATGATCCTCGTGTGTGCGCCCGTCTTAATCGATCGCGGCGCCGGCGACAAGCGGCAACCTGTGCATTGGCAACCTTTCGTCCGACCCTCCGGTTTTTCCTTGTCGATTGGTCGAAGATGCTCTACGCTGACGGATATTCTCGAAAATTGGATTGCGGGGTGAATGCATGCGCATGCGAGTTTTGGCTGCTGGAGTGCTCTCGATTGTCTGCGCGACGAGCGCGCTTGCCGACGTTTGTAATCCGAACGATCTGACCTTGCTCAAGCCGGATCTGGTTGCGGAGGCGCCCAGCAAGATCCGTTTGTTGACGCGTGGCCGCGTACGCGAGCTGTTGTTCACGACGACGATCGACAATGTCGGCGACGGGCCGCTGGTCCTCGACGGGCAGACCGTGAGCGGTGCGCAAGGGGCGGGGACCCGGGTGACGCAAATCGTCCGGCGCACCAATGGCACCACCTGTACGCATGACGTCGGGTTCTTTCCGTTCGGTGACGGGGAAGAACGCTTCCACATCGACGACTTCGCCGAATATCAACTGCGCCTGGATGATCCGTTCACCGGACCCATCGTCGCACGCTTCAGCAAGACCGAGTTCTGTCTCCTCAACATCGTGCAACTGCGCGGCTCCCGCCGTGCTCCCGACTTCTTCGACTGCGACGAGGGACCGATGGGCATTTCCGTTGGCTTTGCGAACGAGGAAGATAGTCAGGCCCCCGGGCAAGCGTTGAACCTCGATGCCAATCCGATCACTCCGGTCCCGGCGGGGGACTATTTTCTGGTGATCGTCGTCAATCCCAACGGGGCGATTCTGGAAAAGACGAGCAACACACCGGCGGATGCCGGCGTCGCCAGCGTCGCGGTCGGTGGACATTCGCAGCTGCCGCGGGCGCCGCGGCCGCGACCGACACGGCGCCCGGTGCACAATCCGCAGCCGGGTTCACCGACGCCGACCCCGAGTCTCCCGCCCGGATCGACACCCCCTCGAACGCCGATACCTCCGACCCCGACCCCGACGCTCACTCGGCCAGTGCATCCGGGAGTCATCGTCCTCCCGCCAGGCCACGAGGGTTGCGGCGGGAACAAGAACAAGATCTGCTCGTCCGGCGAGTTCTGTCAGTTCCCCGAAAATCGCTGCGGCCTGGTGGGAGACACCGGGATCTGCACACCCATGAGTGTGATCTGCGACCCCACGGCGGCAGCGGTTTGCGGGTGTGACGGCGTGACCTACCGCAACGACTGCGAACGCCAGCGAGCAGGAACCTCAAGAGCCCACCAAGGCCCCTGCTGAGGCCTGCGGCCGCAGGGTTTAGGTTGCGGCGGCGACGATCAGCTGCACTGCCTGTTGTGGTGTCACCACGTCGGTGTTGATGATCACATCGTAATGCGTCGGCAGCTCTTCTTTGATGTCGTAGAATTCCCGAAAGTAGTCGCAGCGCTCGCGATCTGACTTGGCGATCTCGGCGGTTGCGGCGGCGGCAGCGAGCCCTTGTGCCACTGCCAACCGGTGCGCGCGGGTGGCCGGCGACGCGGTGACCAGGACACGCAACACGCCTTCCGTCCCGGCGAGTGCCATCGACGCGGCGTGCGCGACGATCACCGCCTGGCCCATCTTCGCCACCTCATGGATCGCGGCGCGGATGAGGACGCGCAGATCTTCCGGAATCGCCTGATAGCCGACCGGGCTGGGGACAAACGCGTCGACCGGTACGCCAGTTGCCAGAGTCACCGGGCTGGCAAGATCATAGGCCGTCGCCAGCTTGTCGATGAGTCGCTGCAGCAGCGGGCGCTTGTGCTCCGCCGCCTCGACCAGCTTCGGGTCCACCTGCGCCAGCTGCGCCGCGCGTTCGATGATCTGTTCATCGACGTAGCGAAAGCCCAGGCGCTGCGCGACGCTGTCGCCGACGGTCTCCCCGCCGGCTGAGCTGGTGCGTGAGATGCAAATGACGCCGAAACTCATAGATCCTCCGGAAAATGCGGATTTGAGGAAGCACGCGAGCTGCGCGTTACTTCAGCCTTTGTCAGTCGTGCTCACGCGCGCACCTGGGGTGCGCCGGTGCTGTTCGAGATCGCGCACGGCACCGCGCGAGGCACTGGTGGTGAGGAACGCATACGCCTGCAACGCCAGGGAGACCGGACGGCTGCGGCCGATCGGCTGCCATGCGCTCTCACCGCGTTCGAGCATGGCGACGCGGCGACGCTTGAGCTCGGCGGCGTCGACAACGAGGTCCAGGCGCCGCTTCGGAATATCGATGCGGATGCGGTCGCCTTCTTCCACGAGCGCAATCGTGCCGCCGTCCGCCGCTTCGGGGGAGATGTGGCCGATGCTCAGGCCGGACGTACCGCCGCTGAAACGGCCGTCGGTGATCAGCGCACACACTTTGCCGAGATTCTTCGACTTGATGTACGACGTCGGGTAGAGCATCTCCTGCATGCCCGGCCCGCCTTTCGGGCCTTCGTAGCGGATGACGACGACGTCGCCTGGCTTGATCCGGTCGTTGAGGATAGCGTTGCACGCGTCGTCTTGTGAATGGAACACGCGCGCCGGACCTTCAAAGTGCCAGATCGATTCGTCGACCCCGGCGGTCTTCACGATGCAGCCGTCTTCGGCCAGGTTGCCGTGCAGGACGGCGAGCCCGCCGTCCTTGCTGTAAGCGTGCTCGACCTCGTGGATGCAGCCGGCGACACCGTCGGTATCGAGCTCGGCGTAGTACTTATCTTGCGAGAAGCCAACGTTTGTCGGTACGCCGCCAGGCGCCGCAAGGCTCCGGCGGCGCGCTGCATCGGAGGCAGTCTTTCGGCGAATGTCGTTGGACCCGAGGGCGGCGCTCATGGTCTTCTCGTGCACGGTGCTGACCTCACGATGCATCAAGCCCGCACGATCCAGCGCCCCAAGGATGGTGAAAATGCCGCCGGCACGGTTCACGTCCTCGACGTGGTAGTGCGAGGAGGGAGCAACCTTACAGATGTTGGGCACGCGGTGCGACAGCCGGTCGATGTCCTTCATCGTGAACGGTACACCCGCCTCGTGCGCAATGGCGAGGATGTGCAACACCGTGTTGGTTGAGCCACCCATGGCGATGTCGAGGGTCATGGCGTTCTCGAAGGCCTCGAACGTGGCGATGCTGCGCGGCAAGACGCTGGCATCACCGTGGACGTAGTAGCGCTTGGCAAGCTCAACGATGCGGCGCCCGGCGTCTTCGAACAGCTGCCAGCGCGCTTTGTGCGTCGCCAGCAGCGTCCCGTTGCCGGGCAGCGCCAGGCCGAGTGCCTCGTTCAGGCAGTTCATGCTGTTGGCCGTGAACATGCCGGAGCACGAACCGCAGGTCGGACAGGCAGAGCGTTCGACTTCCGCCAGGGTCGCGTCGCTCACGGCGTCATCGCCGGCGGCGACCATGGCATCGATCAGATCGAGCTTGGGAAGCGGCTTGCCTTGAGCGTCGTGCGTGCCGATCGATTTGCCGGCTTCCATCGGGCCACCCGAGACAAAGATGGTCGGAATGTTGAGCCGCATGGCGGCCATGAGCATGCCCGGGGTGATCTTGTCGCAGTTCGAGATACAGATGAGCGCATCAGCCACATGTGCCTGCACTATGTACTCGACGCTGTCGGCGATCAGGTCGCGGCTGGGCAACGAGTAGAGCATCCCGCCGTGGCCCATGGCGATGCCGTCGTCCACGGCAATCGTGTCGAACTCGACTCCGACGCCACCGTTGGCATCGACGACCTTTTTCACCTGTTGCCCAACGTCGTGCAGATGCACGTGACCGGGTACGAACTGGGTGAAGCTGTTGGCGATGGCGACGATGGGCTTTTCAAAGTCCGCGTCCTTGAGGCCGGTGGCGCGCCACAACGCGCGCGCTCCAGCCATGTTGCGACCGTGGGTCGTGGTCCGACTGCGATAGGGGTTCATAGCCCGGAAGTGTACACGGAGCGCGCGCCGAGAGCCACAGATGCGGGCCACCGGAGTGTGCCGTTCGTGGAATCGCCGGGGATGCAATCCGGGCGCGCCGCAGGCAATATCCGTGCGATGAACGTTCAGCCGGTCACGTTGGAAGGTCGCGTCGTCCGCCTCGAGCCAATGGGGTTGCAGCATCTCGATGGCCTGGTGGCGATCGCCCTCGGCCATGACATCTTTCGCTGGTATCCGTTTGCGATGGAGACGCCGGCGGACGTCGAGCAGTGGATGCGCACCCTGATGGCGGGGCGCGAAGCGGGCAGCACGCTGCCGTTCACGACGCTCGAGCGCGCCACGGGACGTTTGATCGGATCCACGAGCTACCTCGCCATCGATCGCGCCAACCGCCGCCTGGAGATCGGCTCCACCTGGCTCGGCGTGCCGTGGCAACGGTCCGCCTGCAACACGGAAGCGAAATACCTGCAACTCGGCCACTGCTTCGAGGTGCTGGGCTGCATGCGTGTGGAGTTCAAGACCGACGCGAACAACGAGCGCTCACGCGTCGCACTCGCGCGCATCGGGGCAGTAGAGGAAGGTATCTTCCGCAATCACATGGTCTGTCCCGGCGACCGTATCCGTCACAGCGTGTACTTCAGCATCATCGACAGTGAGTGGCCGCCGGTGAAGCGGCGCCTGGAAGCTCGCATGCATACGAATTGAGCCAGCAACCTACAAAGGTTCAACCGGCGGCGCGGTCGTGGCGTCCATCGTCGGCGGACCGACGTTCAACGGTGTGCGCGGGCTCAAATCGCCGACGGCGCGGATGAGGTCCAGGTAGAAGATCGTGCGGCTGAAGGTCTCGTCAGTGTACTCGAGCTGGGATCTGAGCAGCCGGTCCTGCGCGGTGAGGACATCGAGCGGAATGGCCAAACCGTTCCTCTCGAGTTGGACAGACTGTTGGTAGGAATCCGATGACGCCTGCACTTCACGCTGGAGATCGACCAGTTTGTTGCTGCTGGTAATGAAATTCTCGTAGACGATTTGCACGCTCTCGTCGATCTGGCGATGCAAGTACGATTCGAACAAGGCTGCCTGGCGCAGGCGTGACCAGGCGGTGCGCACGTCTGCTTCGATGATGCCGGCGGAAAAGATCGGGAGATTGGCGAGCAGAATCGCGTCCCACTTCGTGGCATCGGTGAAATTCTGGCGATAGAGAAAACCCGCGACATTGAGGGTGACCGACGGGTAGAACTCGGCGATCGCCGCGTCGACGGCATGGCGCGCCGCTTTGACCGCCGCCTGGGCGGCCAGCAGGTCCTGGCGGTGGGCCAGCGCTTGATCCACGTAGGAGGACATCGGCTCCAGCTGATCCGGTACCACCGTGTCATCCACCAACGGGCCATCGATGGGCGATGTGCCGACGAGAATCGCCAACGTCCGCCGGCCGTTGCGTACGTCGCTCAACGCCTGCGTCAAAGTCACACGGGTCGCGGCCGCTTCCGAAACCGTCTGTGAGACTTCCAGTGCCAACGCCAGGTGGGCATCGTACCGTGCCTGGACGTCGCGCACGCGGGCTTCTTGCAACGTCAGCGAATTCTGCAGCACGGCGACCTGCTGCTCGGAGATCAGGATCTGATAGTACGTTTGCGCGACGTTCAGCAGAATCGTCGCTTGCGCATCGAGCAGCAATTGCTTCTGCTGCACGACGGTCATCTCCGCGCTCTTGAGATTGGGCACGCTGTAATAGGAGAAGTTCAGGCTGCCAACCACCGGTGCTTCGAAGCGATGGAGGACATTCCCGCTTTGCACGAATCCGCCCGAGCTCGCGGCCACCGCGGCGGCGCTGGAAGACGGCTCACCCGGAGCAGCGGCGGGGGCGTTGCCGCTCGGCGCCTGCTCGATGGTGAAATTCGGCTGAAAGCTCACGGTCGGCAAGAACGCCGCAACGGCACGGTTCTTATTGATTAGCGACTGCAGATAGGTTTCTCCTTGCGACGCCAGCTGTTCGTTGTCGGCGTTGGCCAACGCCAGGGCGTGCTCCAGCGTCAGCGTCTCACCGGGCGCCAGCGGCTTGGGCTTGGAGAGATCCGCGTCGAGCACGTCCCGGTAGGTTTGCACCTCT
>CAZTDK010000395.1:0-6260 GCA_964611965.1 uncultured Binatia bacterium (SeqCode)
TCTTGATCAGATCGAGCACGCGCTGGCTACCCGACTCGATGCCCAGCGTGAACCGCTTGACGCCGGCACGCACCATCAGGTCGAGGAACTCACGATCCATCTTGCAGACCGTATCGGCGCGGATTTGCAGCTTGCTGATCGTGATATCGAGGTCCGCCGCCACGATCGCCTCGATGATGCCACGCGCCCGCTTCATGTCGATGAAGAAATGATCGTCACTGAACAAGAAGCCGCGAATCCCGTAGTCGCGGATGATGCGCTGCAAGTGATCGATGACGGTCTCCGGCCGCATGGCGCGCCACGTCCGCTGATGCATGACCGGGTCCCAGCAAAAGGTGCAACGAAAGATGCAGCCGCGACTGGAGTTGAAGGTCAGGTGATCGACGCCGAACAGGCGCCGCCGGTAGCGATCGACGTCGATCAGATGGTAGGGCATCGGCGGTTCGGCATCGAGCTCGACGAAGTCACGCGGCGGTGTCGTACGCACCGCGCCGCCCTCCTTGTACTGCAGGCCGGCGATACCGCTGAGCGGCGAGCCGTCGCGCAACGCGTCGACGAGCTCCGCAAACGTCGCCTCGCCTTCGCCGACGACGACGGCGTCGATGTATGGGTTCGCCAGTGTTTGCGCCGGCATCAGACTGGCGTGCACGCCGCCCCAGATCACGGGGGTGGCGGGGTTCTTGGCTTTGACGCGACGCGACACCTCGATCGCATAGAGGATCTGCGGTCCCGTCATGCAGGTCACACCGACACACAATGGCCGCGCATCGAGAGCCGCCTCGAACTTCCGTTCCCACTCCGGATCGGCGAACTGATCGATGATGGTGACCGTGTATCCTTTGCGGTCGAGCGGCGCCGCCGGGCACAGCAAGCTCAGCGGCAGCTCGACACGTTCATGCGCCTGGAAGCCGCTGCGCGGCGCCGGATTGAAGAGCAGGACGTTCATCGTGCTCACCTCCCGCGCGCGCGCGCCGCGGTTCTGTTCCGAGGCGTACCGGGCGTGGTCGCCAGCCGTTCAAAACTGCGGCGCGCGCCTACCAGCTCCGGCGCGAACGCTTCAAACTCGGCAGGCACGGGCAAATGGGTGGGGGACTTGTGCGCGAACACGAACGCGCCGACCACCGGCGCCAGCTTCGACACACGGACACGACTCAGTCGCTCGACGAGACGCGACAATCCCTTGAGAGCGCGACACTCCACGCCCGTCGGCCAGCCGCGGGTCAATAAGAGCACCGCAATCTGCTCGAGGCTGGCATTACCGGCGCGGTCGCCAAGGCCGTTGGCGGTGACGTCCAACCCCGTCGCACCTGCACGCACAGCCGCAAACGCGTTCGCCGTCGCCAAGCCGAAATCGTTGTGCGCGTGGAAGAACACCGGGACAGACACCTCGGCACACAGCGCGCCAACGAGTTGTCCCACCGAGAACGGGTCCGCGCTGCCGTTGGTGTCGTACACCGTGATGCGGCGCGCGCCCGCGCGCGCCGCTTGCTTGGCGATCGTCAGGACGAGCTCGACAGGCACCTGGGTGGCATGCGGAAAGCCAGCGCCCACAGACGCATCGCGGCGCGCCCACGGCGCCAGGTTCGCCACGAGCATCGCGACCTTCTCACGCGCGGTGTGCGGTTGCCGTTCGCGTGACAACGGCATGAGCAGATCGACGTGATCCAGTACTCGCGTCGCGCTCTCGGCCTCAGCCGCACACTCCGGACGGTTGGCATAGACCAGGCCGGAGGTGCGCAACCCGAGACGCTTCGCCGTCAGTTTCGCGGCGCTGCGCAGGTCGTCGCGCACGCGACTCGGCGCGACGATCTCGATCTCCGGAACACCGGCATCTGCGAGCGCCGCGGCGATCCGCAGCCGCGCAGCGAGCGTGAAGACGACTGCGGGGGTGTCGAGACCTTCCCGCAGGGTCGAGTCTCGCAAGGTGACCGTCGGACGCACGTCGTCCTTCATGTTGAAGGCGCTCCAACTGCACCGCCTTGCGGAGCACGGGGGCGGCGGATGTAGGAGTCCGGCACGGCTGGGCGCTGTGGAAGCGCCGTACCGCCGGTCAAACATACGAGCACGCGCGCACCGGGAACGATTCGACCGCTGTCGATTTCTTTCAACGTCCCGGCGAGGCCGAGGAGTCCGGTTTTCTCCAACACCGCGCCATCGGCGGTCGCGATGGTCACGCCGTGTGCGGCGAGGCCCCGCAACAGATCTGGAGCGCCGATGCCGCACTGCAGAGCCCGCTCGAACTCACTGTGGTTGACCGTCACCAGGTCTCCGCCACTGGCACGGAGGAGGGTGTGCAGGTCGTCAGACGTGCCGTGAGTGTGCGGCTCGCGATCGAAAGCAACTCTGGCCAGCAGCGGAGCGGTGCTCGCGGCCGTGGTTGCCGGCGCGCCCTCACCGAACGCCGCGCGCCACGCCCGCACCATGGCGCAGTTCTGCTCCTGCTGGACGCCGAGAAAGCGTGGCAACCGGCCGACACGCGCGACATGTTCGAAAAGGATCCGATAGATGCCGATCGGGCCGAAGGCGGCGCTGATCGTCTGTGCCAGGTAGTCGTAACCGGGACCGCCGGTGAGCTGCTCGACCAGGAAACACCCGACGAACATCGAGGCGTGAAACCGCCAGCCCACCTGCGGCACCAGGGGCAGGTGATGCAATGTGGCGAACTCCCTGGCACTCCCCTTCACGTCGCGGGGATCCTCCACCGCGATGAGGTGTGCGTCGGGCGCCTCGAACACGCCGCCCTCGAGTACCGGCAGATTGTGCGCCGGGACGAAGCAATGCGTCGTGAGGCCGGCGCGCGCCGCATAGTCCGTCAGCGCCACCCCCGTGTTGCCGCCGGATTCGAAGACGACGGAGCGGTAATCGCGCAACAGACAGTGCGCGATGCTCACGCATCCGTCGATCGACTTGATCGTACGTGTATGCATGAGCGAGGTTTCGTCGAGGATATCGATCTGGACGCCGTGGTACGTTCCCAGCGCAAAGATACGCAGGCCTTCCGCTATGCTGGTATGCTCCTGCAAGTCCCTGAAACGACCGGCGTCGGCGCCCAGATCCGCGAAGCAGAGAGCGTGGCGGTAGCGCAGGACCACGCTCTGATCGGCCGCGGCGCGCTGGTCCACTGCCGCCGTGAGATCCTCTACGGAGTACCGCGTCATGCGCTCGTCCTCGCGGCGCGCTGCTGACCGAAGCGTTCGTCGTGGACGATGTCGGACAACGCCCGCAGCGCCTTCGGCGTCGGCGACTCTGCCGGGAACCCGAGCGGCACCAGGGCCACCGGCTCGATGCCGTCAGGGAGTCCGAGCAGCGTCGCGATCGCGTGTGCGAGTCCGGGATCACTCGGCTGATACGCACTCAGAAACACCGATCCCAAGCCGAGCTCCCAGGCAGCAAGCATCACGTAGGCGGCCGCCAGCACGCCGTTCTCACGCTCGCGTTGGTGGCCGCGCTGCCGCTCGATGCCGATCGCCACGATCACCGGAGCGTCGGCCAGAAAGTCGGCGGGATAGACGTGTTTGTCGGGCGGACAGTAGGCGTTCTTCAGGCGCGCCAGCGCCTGCTTGGTCGCGGGGTTACGAATGACAATGAAGCACCAGGGCTGTCCGTTCATCGACGACGGCGCGTGGCGAGCCGTATCGAGGATGGACTCGACCAGCTGATCGGGAACCGGTCGGGGTTCATAGCGACGCACCGCGCGCCGGCTTTTCAACAGCTGCCCGCCCGTCATCGTCTCTCCGCGCCAGGCATGGTCCCATCGATCGTTACGACACGCTTCATCAGATGGCTCGGCGCGAGCGCCGCCACCGCCACACGCGGCACCCAGCCGCGGCGGTAGAGCGTGAGCGCCGCGCGCTGGAGGTGATTGCCAAGGGTCTCCTTTTCCGCAGCCCACCGTATCTCCCGATGCCGCGACAGTGCAAGCGGCTCGGCAACATCGCGCAGCAACGCCTGCCGACGATCGGCGACGGCGGCGAGCGCCGTCATGGTCTCGAACACATAGCGATCAACGATCGACACGATGCGCGCCGGGCGGACTCCGCCAAACTCAAGGGTGCCGCCGAGGACGCCGCCGCAACTGCTAATGAAATCCGGGACACAAACGATCCCGCGACCGGCGAGCTCCTGCTCGGCGTCGGGACTCACCGGGTTGTTTGCACCCCCGCAGATGACCGGCGCGCGGATCGATCCGACGTTGCCCGCGTGAATGCTGTGGTGGCGCGCACACGGGCAGAGGAGATCGACCGGGAGCTCGAGGAGCTGCTCGCGCCGTAGCTGCTGCGCGCCCGTGTAGGCCTCCACCAGCCGGCTGCCCACGGTGGCGGCAAGGTCGCGGAGGCGATCGACGTCCAATCCCGCCGCCTCGTAGAGAGCTCCGCGCGACGTCGACACCGCAACGATACGTGCGCCGCCGCGCCGCAAGCGGTCGGCAACGGCGGCACCGACACTGCCAAACCCTTCGATGGCGACACGGCAGCCGGACAGCGGCTGGGCGCGATGGGCCAGCGAAGCCCGGACCGCGGCCGCACACGATGCGGCCGTGTAGTCGCCCGAGCGGTTGGCCTGCCAATCGTAGCGGCCGACCGGATGACCGCGCGTGTGCATCATCCAGCGGATGTCATCGGCGCGGGTACCGAGATCCGCATCCGGCACATAGACGCGGGTGCGCAGCAGTGGCTCGATCGCACCCGCAAACGCCAAGAGTCGATCGCGGCGCTGCTGCACGGGGGCATCGGGATCACCGTGTACGCCCGCCTTCGCCCCGCCTTGCGGCAAGCCCAGCAGGCCGTACTTCAGCGTCATCGCTCGGGCTGCGGCGCGAATCTCGATCTCCGTCAAATGTGCCACCAGACGAAGGCCTCCGCGCGCGCGCCCCTCGACCAAGGAGTCGACGACGACGAACCCCAACTCTTCGCCCTGTTGCTCGACGCGATACACCTGCTGCCCGTCGATGTCCGACCCCTGGATGCGGGCGGCGGGGGGCCGCACCCGCAGGTCCGACGCCGCGATGCAACTATCGAGTCCGAGTTCCCGCATAGAGCCGCTCCATGTCGTCCGCGGAGAGCGGTGGCCCGCTCAGGGCAGCGATGTTCTCGGCGAGATGGCCGGACGATCTCATTCCCACCAACGCGACGTCGACCCCGCGCAACTGGAGTACGGAGCGCAATAGCGTCTGCGCCGGCGTCCGTTCCTTGTGCTCGGACAACATCCCGGCAAGCGGCTGCGACCCGAATGCGGTGCCGCGATGGAACGGCTGGCGGCCGACCACGGCGACACCCAACTCGGCGGCACGCGGAAGAATCCGTTTGAGGTCGACGCTCGCCAAAGGATTCACCATCATCTGCAGAACGGAGATGCCGGGCTGTTGCACAGCTGCCAGCACAAACTCCGTCGTCGCGCCTTCCGCACACGAGATGCCGTAATAGCGGATCCATCCCTTTTGCCGCAGCCGCGCCAGGATCTCGAACAGCGCGTCGTCACCGAGCGCCCCGGCGGGCGGGCTGTGCAGATAGAACACATCCAAGTGATCGGTGCCCAAACGACGTAGGCTTCCCTCGATGGCCATCGAGATAAACCGTGGAGTGAAGCTGTGCCGCCGCGTCCGATCCGTGCCACGGCCGCGACTCGCGAGCCGCGGCGGTCGCACACGATGCAGCAAGCCTGCCGGCAGCCAACGGTCAAGCATGAGCACAGGCCACGATCGATAGCCTCCCTTCGAGCACAGAATGACCCGGTCCCGCTGACTCCGAAACACACTGCCGAGCAAACGCTCGCTGGCTCCATGATCATACGAATCCGCGGTATCGAAGAAATTGATCCCGCAGTCGAGGGCCTGCTCGAGCGTGGAGACCACCGCGCGACGCTCGCCCGTGGAAGAAGCCTGTGCGATCCGGTTGCATCCAAAGCCGATTGCCGAAGCGTGCAGATCCGTCTGCCCCAACCTCCGGTACTCCATGGCTTCGCATCATGCGGGTGCTAACCCGCGACGCCGGTGAGCATGGCGTTGACGGCGCCGCCCACGTCACCGTCAACATGAGGCTCTCCCATCAACGTGCGGAAGAGCGGTGCGAACTCCAAGGGGGAGAAGTCTACCGCCAGGTCGCACCGCCGTATGGAGGGCCCAGCCGCGAGGACAAGACCTGAGCGAGAATGATGGTTGCCCCGATGCGGTCCGACTCCCCGGCGCACGAGCACGGCGTGCGGGTGAACGATGCGCCGGGTCGAGTCACACGTGGGTCGCCAGTCGACTACCATATCTGGCA
>CAZTDK010000396.1:0-6243 GCA_964611965.1 uncultured Binatia bacterium (SeqCode)
ATAGAGATCTTCGACGTCACGGCCGCCGGTATGACGATGGATGAAGCTCGACAGCGGCCGCTCGTAACGCTGCAGGAGGTCGCGCAACGCCGCCTCGTCGCCGTGCGCCAGCTGAGCGACGAGCTCTTCATCCGTCGCCATGACGTCCGCATAGCACGATAGGGGAATTTGAGAATTGGCGGATGGAAAGATCTGAGAATTGGAATTCGTCCATTCAATCCTTCAGTGCTCCAACGCTCCATGATTCTCCAACTCTCCACTCCGGAAATGCCCCAATCCGCCAACCCTCAAATCCTCATATTCTCGAATTCTTTCACACTCGATCCGGGACGATCGGCGGCCCCGGTGGAGCGCTGCGCCGCCCGCTCAGCGTTGCGGCCAGCGCCTGGCCCCAGCGCAGCAGCCGTTCCAGCTGCGATTCTCCTCCCGGATGCCGCGGAATGATCAACCAGAGGCCGAGGTAGAGGAGCCCTCCCAACAGATGGAAGAATGTCAGGACCACGAAGGCCAGCCGGACTGCAGCCGTCGGCACCGCAAGGGCATGCGCCAACGCGGCGCAGACGCCGGCGAGCCGCGTATCAGCATGGCTTCGATGCCACCGCTCCGTGTCGAAGGTTACGAGCCGGCTGCGGCAATAGCGGCAACGCGAGGCCTCCGCGAGAATCTCCTCCGCACAGTACGGACAACACTTCATGTCTGCCATTTCCTACCTCCTGCGCCGTAGTACGGCGGCGCGAGGCAAAAGGTTCACGCGGGGAAGAAAAAGGGAGGAACACGAAAGCACGCACGTTCGAAAGCACGAAAGGGAACAAGACTCGTCGCCGTCTGGGCTGCACCGATGCATTCGAAACGCGAATGCGTCGGTGTGCTTGGCACCGAAAATTACTCACTATTAAAGGCGTGTTTTCGCTGATAGCAATGAACTTGGTTATGACGATTGTTCCACTGTTTATTTTTCTTGTGGCCATCGGATTCCAGCTCCTCACCACCGCACCCAGCCACGCGCAAGTCCGTCCGGTCGACCGGCCCATCGCCAGCGAAGTCACCAACGAGCGCGGCTTCACGCTCGACATGTTTGACACCAAGCTCTGGGCGCTCGCCAGACATCCGCTCTCGCCCGCGTCGATGAGTCAGCTGGGCGACGCGGTACACCAGGCACCCGCACGCGGCATTCAGGTCGAGCTGCTCACGCCGGGCGATTTCGGGGTTTCGATACACCTCTACTGGTAAGCTGCATTCGCGAGGCCGTCTTTCGGACTTAGCAGTCCGCAGCGACCGACCGGGGAGCGGCCCATAGAAGGACGCCGGCCGCAGGCCTATGGGGCCAGCACTACCTTCAGGCAGCCGTCCTGGCGCCCGCCGAACAGCGCATAGGCGTGTCTGCCGTCGTTCAGCGGCAGGTGGTGGCTGATCAATCCGGTGGGTTCGATGCGGCCGCTGCGAATCAACGCAATCAACGGCGGGACAAAGCGCTGCACGTTCACCAGACCGATGCGGAAGGTCAGGTCCTTCATCAAGGCCGTGCCCATCGGGAACGCGAAGTCTTGCTGAATGAGCACGCCGACAACCGAGACCACGCCGCCGACGCGCACCACCTCGAACGCCAGGTGTACGGTCTCAGTAGCGCCAACCGCCTCGATCACCGCGTGGGCCCCTTGCCCGTCCGTCGCTTCGAGCACCGCCGTGCGCACATCCTGTTGCGACGCATCGATCGGCGTCGCGCCGAGTCGGCGCGCCTGGGCGAGCCGGTAGTCGACTCGATCGACAGCGAAGATTTGCGACGGGCTGAACAGTTGGGCGCAGGTGATGGCAAACAATCCCACCGGCCCGCAGCCGATGACCACCACGATATTGCCCGGCTTGATCGCCGCGTTCTCCGCCGCGAAGTAGCCGGTCGGCAGAATATCCGTCAAGAACAGCACCTGCTCGTCGGACAGATCGGCGGGTGAGGCGTACAAATTCACGTCGGCATTGGGTACCGCGATGGCCTCGGCCTGCCCACCCGGCAACTCCGGCGAGACACCGTACACCTTGTTGAAGAGATTCACGCAACCGACCGCGTAGCCGCGGCGGCAGGGCTCGCAGTCACCGCACCCGATGACCCCGGGAACGAGGACCCGGTCGCCCTTGCGAAAGCGGCGGACGTCGGCGCCGACCTCCTCAACGACGCCCACACACTCGTGGCCGATGATCGTGCCGGGCATCGCCGGCACCGTGCCATGGACCAAATGCAGATCGGAACCGCAAATCGACGCCTTGGTCACGCGCACGATGGCGCCGCGCGCATCGCCCACCGCCGCGTCGGGGACGCTCTCGACGCGCACGTCATTCGGCCCGTGGAAGACAATGGCTTTCATTCACCACCTCGAAGGGAACAAATTTCCTTGGAACCTCACCCCGGCATCTCCCCTTTCTCGGATGTAGGGGCGATTCGGGAATCGCCCCACGCGGCGCTACCGATTCGACGCGCCTTTTTGGGCAGTTCCCGAACTGCCCCTACACGCCTGTCCGAACCCGAGAAAATCGACAGTTCCTTTGAAAGCAGCGGGTGGAAGAGAAATATCCAGACAACCCTATAGATGCGGGCCCGACGGATCCTTCCGCGCCAGCCGTGCCGCGACCGGCGGCAGTGACGGCAACGGTGCCGTGCGGCCAATCTGGTACCAGTACGCCGTGCTCGAATAGTCGTTGGCCAAGGCGTTGTTGTGACCGGTCTCGATACTCACCTTGATGGAGCGCTCGAACCGAATCGGGTCTTCAATGTGGAAGCGGTACATCGAATTCTTCCCACCCCACGGCCAGGCCTCGTTGCCGCTGTAGACGGTGATGCCATGGTACGGCGCCGAGTACTCCTGCTTCGGGCAGAAGGCGGTGTTGAAGTAGTCTTCGGTGCCGGTGCCATGCAGGCGCGGTGGCCAGGGCTCGCCGTCGATGAAAATCATGTCGTCACCCTCGCCATACCAGTCATTCACCTGGCGTTCGAAGACGTCGATGTTCAGGTTGCAACCGACATAGTGCCCGCGCCCCTGCACGTCGAGAAGGACGTAGTTGCGTTCACCGGTGAGGTTGGCTTCGAGCCATGGCCCACCGACGCCCAGGCCGGCACCGACAGGACGGTTTTCGTCCAGCCGGTAGTCCCTGCGCGTGTAGCCCTGCGCGCGCGCCGTGCCGGCGGTCGGGTTGGTGCGATTCCACAGCGCGTGGAAGCGCGCCAGGTCAGGGTCGGCCGTGCGGTGCTCTTCGTAGTCGATGTAGAAGTAGAAGAGGCGCTGGCGCGCGCCTTGGTTCTCCACCTCGAAACGCGCGCCGTCGCCGAACGGCATCGGGAACCAGCAATTGAACCCGCGCCCTTCCTGTGGGCTCATCTGCAGCGGCAGCGACACGAAGTTGCGCCGCAATCCGAAGCCGATGCCGAAGAAATCACCCAGCGGCACCTCAACGCTCGGGTGCGCCTCGCCATCCCAGAACATGCGCAGCACCGTCTGCCGCAGCTCGTCCGGTTCGTCCGGCAGCGACGCCATCGTCATCCAAATGTGGCGCACGCAACCGGCGCCGTCGATCTTGCCCAACTCCACGCCGGCGCCGGGCGCGATCATCAAGCAGTCGAGATTCCCGCCGCTGCGGTCATACGACGACAGCCGCCGGCTCTTGTAGTCTCGCAGGCGCGCCAGGTTGGCGAGTGTGCCGTTGCCGAGATCCATCTCTCAATGCCTCCAACTCAGCTGGCCGAAGACCACAACACGAAAGCACGAACTTTCGAAAGCACGAAAGAGAGCCCAAGAAAGCTCTTCGATTCCTCTTTCGTGCTTTCGCTCGTTCGTGTTTTCGTGATTTCTTAGTCGAGCCGCTCGATGACCGTCGCGTTCGCCATACCGCCGCCTTCACACATCGTCTGCATGCCGTAGCGGCCGCCGGTGCGCTCGAGGATGTTGAGCAACGTGGTCATGAGCCGCGCGCCGCTGCAACCGAGCGGGTGGCCCAGGGCAATGGCCCCGCCGTTGAGGTTGACCTTGTTGAGGTCGGCGCCGAATTCCTTCGCCCAGGCGAGCACGACCGGCGCAAAGGCTTCGTTGATCTCGACCGCGTCGAAGTCCTTCATGGTAAGACCCGAGCGCTTGAGAATATTCCGCGTCGCCGGGATGACGCCGGTGAGCATGATGACCGGGTCGACGCCGCCGAGCGCGAAGCTGTGAAAGCGCGCCCGCGGCCGCAGACCGAGGTCGAGCGCCTTCTGTTTCTCCATCACGATCACTGCCGCGGCACCGTCGGTGATCTGACTCGAGTTGCCGGCAGTGATCACGCCGTCGGTTTTGAACGCCGGCTGCAGCGCGCCGAGCTTCTCCGCTGTCGAGTCCGGTCGAATGCCCTCGTCCGTGGTGACGGTTTCCTTGCCGCCGTCGGGACCGGCGATCTCGATGGGCACGATTTCGTTCTTGAACCAGCCGTTGCGCGTCGCCGCCGCGGCCTTCTGATGCGATGCCGCCGACAGCTCATCGAGCTCGCGGCGCCCCAGCTTCCATTTCGCCGCAATGATCTCGGCCGACAGGCCCTGCGGAATCAGGCCGCCGACGCCGTATAAGTCGGCATCGGTGTAGCGCTTCATCATGCGTGGACCGAACGGTGCGCCGGCGGTCATCATGCTGGCCCCCATCGCAACGCGACTCATCGACTCGACGCCGGCGGCGATGACGACGTCGTACGCACCGGCAATGACGCCCTGCGCCGCGAAGTGCAGTGCCTGTTGGCTCGAGCCGCACTGCCGATCCACGGTGGTGCCGCAGACTGACTCGGGAAGGCCCGCGGCCAGCGCCGCGTTCCGCCCGGCGTTACCGCCCTGCTCGCCGACCTGACTGACGCAGCCCATGATGACATCCTCGATCAGTGCCGGATCGATACCGGTGCGCTCAACGACGGCGCGCACGGTCTCGGCAGCAAGATCGATCGGATGCTGGCTGTGCAACGCCCCGGTCGGCTTGCCGCGCCCCAGGGGACTACGGACGGCATCTACGATAACGGCTTCACGCATGACTCAATCTCCTTTTCACCAGCTAGAAAATTGCGAGCAACCACCTCGCGGCCCTCACCCTCACCCGCTCCCATGCCGAAAGTGGCTTGGGAGCGGGGAGCTTACGTTCCATCCGCGCTCAAGATCCCGCGACTACGAGCGACGCCACGACGTGTGGAAACCGTATCGTTAAGCCTGCCGCTGACGCAAGAGGGGGACCTGCGGTCGCCGTTTCTTCTTTGGCCCGCTCCCGTTGGTCGCTCGTGGCTGCCAAGTCCGAGTCTTCGACCTACGTCGCGAATCGCTGGGCGGCACGCAGGCGCGCCTTCGCCGCCTCCTCGGCGCGGTTCTTCGGCGCGGCGTTGGTCTCGAGGGACTTGAGCAACCGGCTCGAGATGTCGGCCACCTGATCGACCGCGCTCAGGAACGCGGTTTCATTGGCCTTCGAGGGTTTGTTGAAGCCGGTCACCTTACGGACGAACTGCACGGCCGCGGCGCGAACCTCCTCGTCGGTGACCGGGGGCTCGAAGTTGAAGAGTGTTTTGATGTTTCTACACATGGTCCTTGCCTCGCGATGCGCAGCGGACGATCAGAAGTGGGTTTCGACGATCACTGCCGTACCGTATGCCAGCACTTCAGTCACCCCCTGCGCAACCTCATTGGCGTCGTAGCGCATGGCAACGATCGCATTGGCGCCGGTGGCGGCCGCGTGCGCGGTCATCAGCTCATACGCATCCTCGCGCGCCTTTTCGCAGAGCGACGTGAACAAGGTAATGTTACCGCCGAACAGCGTCTGCAGCGAGGCACCGAACGCCCCGACAATGCTGCGCGAGCGCACGACGATGCCGCGCACGACGCCGACGTTGCGGACGATGCGATGTCCGGGCAGCTCGTTGGCGGTGGTCACCATGTGATGGGGAAGATGGGGCATTGAGTCAGGCTCCTCTTCGCTATGCGGGCGCACAGGGGACGACCTCCCACTACGCCGCTTGCACCTCGATAACTTCGCTCGATGAAGACGGCGCCGGAACAGGTTGCCCATCTTCCCGCAAACCATCGATATGGAATTCGATCGCCTCACGGATGAGCCGCAGCACTTCTTCGCGCGTTGGCGCGGCAGCGACGCAACCCGGGAGGTCGGGAACGTAAGCACCGAACGACTCGGGACCTTCTTCGACGACAACTAACCCTGATGTGACAGAAAAATTCCGGCTTTGAGGCGGCGCTTCATAATGAGA
>CAZTDK010000397.1:0-6230 GCA_964611965.1 uncultured Binatia bacterium (SeqCode)
CCTTGGAGAAAGCTGTCTGTGACCGACATCTGACACACCGCTCCTACTTTCAGTATGCCAGTTAAAAGTTAATAAGCAGTTACCGTACAGCCACGGGGTGCTGTGCCCATCGGGGATGACGGTTTCCGAAACCCTGCGCGCCGTGAACATCGCGCTTGGAACGGCTGTCTGCAGGAGCTGAGCAGAACGTTCCGGAGGTCCTTTGCACATTGACACTAGAGCCCGAATAAGCGAGACTCGATACATCTTCAGCGCATAGGCGCCTGAAGCTTGCCAAAGGGGGGGCGCGACTGTAGTGGGGGTGTGGCTCACATTTGCCAAACGGCATCTGCACCCAGGAGGTGTCACGCGGGTAAAGGTCCGTTTCGTTGCCACTGCCGCTCTGCTCGTTCTGGCCACCCTCGTTCTGGTCATCCTCGTTCCGCCGACGCGCGCGACGACCACTCCGAGGAGAGTAACGGTGACCGTCTACGAGAAGGGCCAGCCGACGGCAATTGCGGACCTGGCCATGGCCGCAAAACTTCGGCTTTTGGTTGAGGATGTAACCGCAGACGCCCGTGATGGTACCATCATGGAGATCGTTAACGACTATGCGATCGAGCAGAGCAAGAAGGTCGACGCAGTTGAAGTCGTTTATTCGCCGCCACACGTGGTTAAGTACGCTCTCTGGCCCGCCGGCGAATCCGCACGGGCTGTATCAGCGATTCTCGTATCCTTGCCAACCGAAAACGGAGCCGTTGTGTACGTCAGGGGACCGACCGAATCTCACTACGTCTCTGGACCTCACGGTGCTGATCCAAGTAGTAGTGCACTTAACGAACTCAGGACACTCATCACCCGAAATTCGGCGCGTTGAAGTACTGCGCCACACTAGGAGGCGGCGATGCAGTATCGTGCTCGCGCAGTTATCCCACTTGTTGTCATGGTCTTCATTGCGTCACCTAGCCGTGCGGCCCGCCTGACCTGCTTGACGGGTACTGATTCCGCTGTCGTCGGTGACATCTCGGAAATTGCCGCCACCCGCGGCGCTATCGACAGCACGTGCATTTGCTCTGACTTCGACGGCACACCGGGGAAGAGCCACCGGCAATACGTTGACTGCGCCTGGCAAGTGGTCAAGCAAATGGTGGCTAACAACTCACTGCGCGCTCAATGCAAGATGACCGTGAAGGCCTATTATGCGAAATCAACATGTGGGCGTCCAGCGAGACAGGATATGGTGCCCTGTGTCACTCGAACTGCAAAGGGTCAGGTCCGATGCGGCATTCGCAATGCCGCCCGCTGTTCCAGGGCTTCGCGAGCGTCTGCGTGCAGGGGGTTCAGCGCATGCATCGGCGCGGCGGACACCAATGGTGACGGCCTTATAAATCACATAGACACTGGAAGTTGCGCGATAGATCCACAAGAAGCTACGGACATTTTTTCTACGATGTCTGCGGTGTCAAATGACATTCCATCGCTGATCGCCAGCTATGGAGCGGACACCGCAAGGGCGATGGTCATTGATGAACTGAAGCAGCAGGCGACCGTCGCTGTTGCCGAAGTTTCCAGCGATGGCAGCACCGTCTCGATCGTGTTTTCGAACGGACTCTCGGGCGCTCTCCTCGTCAATGAACCAGGCACGTGGGGCTACCCGTCTGAAAACTCCGGCTTGGTTGCCTCGTCTGTGGCGAACGCTTGCTTTCAGGACAACACACTTCCTTGCGACACTACTGCTGACTGCAATTCTCTTGGGGCATGTTTTCCTCTAGGTGAGCCGGAGATAGAGCAGATCTACCAACACCTAAACCAAGACACGTGCCTAGCGCCGAATGTGGCCGTCTTGCGTAATGCGGATGTTTCCGTTGATTTTCTCAAGAGTCTGTGGCGTTACGGCATCATTAGTCTTTCGGCCCATGGTGGCGTGACGGATGTGAACGATCTAGCGTCACTGACCGGAGGACTAATCAGGGACCAAGTGTTTCTCGACTCGGCAGAGCGGGCGGAGTTATTCACCGTGCCTGTGCTTGGTTACACTTTCCCCACAACGCATTTTAGCGATTGGTATACTGGAAGGCTGGTGCTAACCAACAATAATCATTTTGCCATTACCCCAGGCTTCGTCTCCTACTATAGCCTGGGGCATAGGTATCCAAATAGCCTTGTATTGCTCACCGCATGTCACAGCTGGGACAATCTGAGTCTTGCGAATGCCTTTTTTGGCAGCGGCGCTGGCGCTGTGTTGGGATGGACCGAAACCGTCACCGCTCCCGTTGCGGCGCAGGCGAAGGATGCATTGCTGACCCAGATGATAGATCAGAATCAAAGTGTCACCGCAGCCTATGCGGCAGTGTTAGGCGCTGGCATGGGGCGCGATCCCAAGGGGGGCCAACTGCATTTGGGGAACGTGGACGATCTGCATCTCCCGAATGCGGCAAACGCCTGCGGAACCGGCACGCCGTCGCCTCAAACGCCGACTGACACTCCAACTCGTTCATTTACCCCGACCCCAACTGACACGCCGTCCCCGACTCCTACCTCAACCGGCGCGGTTCGGTTCGTGGATAATGGTGACGGCACGATTACCGACAACCAGACTGGGCTGATGTGGGAGAAGAAGTCCGACGACGGCAGCATTCACGACAAGGACAACTTCTACACCTGGGGAAGCACTGGAGCGAACAGTCCAGACGGCACTGCCTCCACGATCTTTCTAACCACTTTGAACGCGACCGGGTTCGCGGGACACTCGGACTGGCGCTTACCAAGCGAGGAAGGGCGGAATGCTCCATTCACTGGCCCCAAGGAATTGGAGAGCATTCTGGAGGCGCCGTTGCCCCCGGTGTTTGATACGGGCTGCACGCCGGGTTGCACCGTGACGGACTGCAGTTGCACGCCGATCTCCTTTATAACTTGGTCCGCTACGAGCTACGTTTCCAATCCGTTGTTTGCATGGCACGTGAGCTTCGGCACTGGTGCCGTGTCCACCATGTTAAAGGCCTTCCCCGGTTACGCTCGCGCAGTCCGTAGCAGTTCGTGATTCAATCATCCCGGCTTAATTGTCGGCTTCTTCCTCACCGCGCGGGCCTTCTCTGCTTTTGCCGCGCTACGATTGAAGGTCCCTCATCCCACGGCTCTCCATTGAGATACCATCTGTTCGAGCCAAGCGCCCCTTCGGTGGCGGGACCATCTTCCCGGTGATGCTTCCCGTTGCGCAGCCATTCCTTGGAGCCGTCCGCACGTACAATGGCGGGTCCATCTTCGCGATGTTCCTTGCCGAACTGGTACCACCGTTCCTCGCCACCAGGCCCTATCACTGCCGGTCCGCCGTCCCGATGAAGAACGCCATAGAGGAACCACAGCACCCTTCCGTCAGCTTCGACCCTCATCTCTACGCCGTCTTCTTCCTCTGCCATCCATAGAGCCTCCCCGCTTTCTTAAGTTTGCCAGAAGAGTCTTAACGATCCGTTAATCCTCCTCGCCCGAAAGCCGAGCATGGCTTTCCTAGGCACGACATCGGCTCGCACGCACTCATCGAGCAACGGCCAGTGATCGTGATTCTTGGCTGTACGGTGTCGCCAGTGTCTCCTTTGAAGGCGTGTTTCCAAACCCTTCGGATCGTCTGATTCCTGCCATACGCGTGCGCTTCCCGCGTCAACAGGAAGAATCGGTTCCCCCGCAAGCGGTCCCCCCAATTTTCCTGATTGACGCCGCGCCCTGGCGCATGGCGGCGGGGACTCATCCCTTCGGGGATTTGTTCAACCACGAGAACAGGAGACCAACATGCCCTACGAAATACAGCACAACACGCTGACCGAAGGCTGGATCAATGCGTGGCTCTACGACGAAGGCGACGGCTTGAAGCCGGAAACGTTCGTCAGCCCACAAGAAGCCGAGGCCGCCCTCGGTGAATACCTTCGGGACCTCTTAGAGGAATTCTACGCTGGTCATATCCTGCACTACGACCACGAGGCGTACCGCATCCGGTACGTGTCCGGTGCATCAATGCAACCCCATCACCAAGGAGAAAACCAATGACCGACATCACCAATATCCCCCTCGACAGGCTCACCATCTGGGACGGCAACGTCCGCAAGACCCAGAACAAGGGCTTCATCGACGAGCTTGCCGCGTCCATCAAGGCCCACGGCCTGCAACAGAATCTCGTTGTCAGGAAGCAGGGTAGGAAGTTCGCCGTCGTCGCCGGAGGCCAGCGCCTCAAGGCGCTGAACCTGCTCGCCGCAGCCGGTGCGATCCGCAGCAACCATCCCGTCCCATGCAAGATCGCCGAGGGCGAGAGCGACGCAACCGAGCTGAGCCTTGCCGAGAACGTGGTGCGTGACGACATGCACCCCGCCGACCAATTCGAGGCGTTCCGGCTGTTGATCGACAAGGGTGCACCCGTGGAAGACGTTGCCGCCCGCTTCGGCGTCACCACCGCCGTGGTGACCCAACGCCTGAAACTCGCCCGCGTCAGTCCGGTCATTCTCAACGCCTATCGCGACGGGACGCTGACCCTCGAAAAGGTCATGGCCTTTGCCGTCTCGGACGACCACGACGCGCAAGAGCGGGTCTTCGCCGGCATCGGCAACTGGCGAGACGCGCGGGAGATCCGCGCTGCCCTTACCGAGGGCGACACCCCCGCGACCGACCGGAGCGTCCGGTTCGTCACACTCAAGGCTTACGAGAAAGCCGGAGGCGCGACACGCCGCGACCTCTTCAGCGAGGACGATGACGGCATCTTCATCGTCGATACCGCCCTGCTGCACAACCTGGCCATCAAGAAGCTCGAAAAGGTCGCGAAGCCTGTGCGGAAGGAAGGCTGGAAATGGGTCGAGGTACGGACATCGTTCCCCTATGAAGAGAGTGCGCAATTCCACCGGTATCATCCGGAACGGGAATCCCTGTCACCCGAGGACGCGGCCCGGCTCGAAGCCCTTGAACAGGAATACGATGCCGTCCTGGAGCTCTGGCACAGCGGCGACGAGGACGATCCTCGCCCCGGCCGTCTGGATGAGATCGAGGAAGCAATTGACAAGCTCGAAGACCGCGACGACGTCTCGCCGCCAGGCTCCCTGGCGATCGCTGGCGCGGTGGTGTCCATTGGCCACGAGGGAAAGGCGAGCATTCACCGTGGCCTGATCCGACGCGACGACATACCGAAACGAGCTGCCAAGGCCAAGGCACGGCGTGATACCGGAGACGCCGCGAGCGAAGACGACCAATCGCCCCCTTTCTCCGCTGCGCTTACCGAAAGTCTCAGCGCTGAAAGATCCGCGGCGCTTGCCGCCGAACTTTTGCAGCGCCCGGAGATTGCTCTCGCGACTGTCGTTCACGCCATCGCATCGAGGATTGTTCTCGGCAATCGCTCGGCTGTCAGCAGCCTTGAGATTGCGGCTTCGCCCCAATCGCTGCACAGGGTCGAAGGCTCCAAAGCCTTTGCCCAGCTTGAAGCGGCCCGTCAAACCTGGGGTCAGCAGCTACCGGGCACGTCCGATGGGTTCTGGACGTGGTGTCTCGAACAGCACCAGAGCGTGCTCCTGGACCTTCTGGCTTTCTGCGCGGCCACCACCGTCAATGCCGTGCAGGTCAAGAGCGACAAGGCGGACAGCGGAAGGTTCCGCCACGCGGCTATGCTCGCATCAGCCCTGAGCCTCGACATGAACACATGGTTCACGCCGACTGCCGCCAATTACTTCAACCGGATCAGCAAGCCGCAGATTCTCGCCGCGTTGCGCGAAGCCAAGGGCACTCCGCCCGCGCCCGCCTGGGAAAAGCTGAAAAAGGCTGACCTTGGCGCTGTCGCCGAACGCGAAACGTCCGGCATCGGCTGGCTGCCTCCGCTGTTGCGGTAGCCGCAGCGAGCAGCATTCGTCCAAGTCCGCCGTCGCTTGCTTGCGCCCGTGTGGTGCGCGCAGCCGGCGCCTTCTCTATTGCACGGCACAAAGCCTCGACGCTTCAGTTCCTGATCCTTGCCGTACGCGACGGTGTGACGTTCGATAAAGCGGAATGCGGTGATCCTGTTTCCGGTTCCCGTTCCGGTGTTGTCAGCCGTTCTCCTGAAAGCCGTGTTTGCAAAACCCCTTTGGCATCGTCTCATCCCTGCCATGCGCGGGCGCTTCCCGCATCAACAGGAAGAATCGGTTCCCCCTGAAGGTTGCCCCCAATTTTCCTGATTGACGCCGCGCCCTGGCGCATGGCGACGGGGACTCATCCCTTCGGGGATTTGTTCAAACACGAAAAAGGAGAAA
>CAZTDK010000398.1:0-6225 GCA_964611965.1 uncultured Binatia bacterium (SeqCode)
GCAGGAAGGCGACCACGTCGTCCGCAAGTTCCAGGTCGCCCTGGGCACCGACCCAACGGCAGGAAAGCTCATCCGCGGCGATCATCGCACCCCCGAGGGGCACTACTACATCTGTGAAAAACGTCCGCAGAGCCGCTTCCACCGCTTCCTGGGAATCAGCTACCCGAACGTCGACGATGCCGAACGCGCCTTCGCCGCGCACCTCATCACCGCCGACGACTGGGCTGACATCTTCGTCGCCACTTTGCGCCAAGCCACCCCGCCATGGCAAACGGCTTTGGGCGGGCACGTCGGGATTCACGGGTACGGCGGCCGCGAACCGGTCCCGTTCGATTGGACGGAAGGCTGCATCGCCGTCAGCGATGCGGATATCGATTACTTGTACGACCGCGTCCCTATCGGCACGCGCGTGATCATCAGCGATTAGGACAAGGGGTTACGGGCTGGCGGCAAGGGGGTTAGGGATTCGAAGCGACCCTAACCCCCTTAACCGCTAACCGCGTACCCCCCTGCTCTAGTCCATTCCCAACTGTTGTCGCCCTTCAGGCGAGATCATCTGCGGGCTCCACGGTGGATCCCACACCACCTCGACGTCGGCTTCCTCGACACCGGGCAGCTCGAGCAGTTTCTGACGCGCGTCCTGAGCGATATACCCGCCCATGCCGCAGCCCTGGGCGGTAAGCGTCATCTTCACATCGACCCGCTTGCCGCTCCCATCACGGTCGGAGACGCGCATGTCGTACACCAAGCCGAGATCGACGATGTTGACCGGAATCTCTGGATCGAAGCACGTCTTCAAGGCATCCCAGATCTGCTGATCGATATCGGCGCCCTCGGCCCCCGCTTCGGCATTTGGGGCGCTGCTCACTTCCTTGCCGATGGCGTCGGCGTCCTTGCTGGCAATCCGATACAGGCCACCGTAGCTCGGCACCTGCAGCGTGTAGCTGCCGCCAAGCGATTGGGTAATCACCGCCACGGTGCCCTTCGGCAAAGTCACCGGATGGCCGGCGGGAATCTCGACCGCCTCGCAGTCGCGACTGAACTCGATGCGTTCGCTCATATGACCTCCTGACTGCTGCAATCCGACTCTAGGCCGATCCGCAAGCGGCGGCAAGGTCGGTGCGCGGCGGCCCACAACGGAGGGCACGGATCAGACCGATCACACCTTGCCGCCAGCCCCAGCATAGAGACCGAAGCGGTGCGAATCTTCCGACCGTTCAATCCGTCGTAGGCACCTGCCGAGTCCTCGCACTCCTACCCTTGCCGTTCAGATCGATTTCCGCGACGGTGCCGGTACGCGCTTCCACCACGGGGCGCCCGGTTGCTCGTATTTTGCCGCCGCCTGCGCCACAGGTCGCACCGTCGCGCGCGCCGCGCCGGCCTTCTTCGCCGGCGTCTTCTTGCTATTGCCCTTCGCCTTGACTGTCTTCACCACGATATCCTCCTTGGAACATCACGCGTGTCCCGTCCAGAAGTTGTGTTGGGTTGCTTTAGGTCTACTCGCTGATTTCAGCGACCGCTCAGGAGCCGCGCGACAGCAGTCGCACCAAGCCATACGCGGCTCCGGCCGCCGCCGCACCAATCAACAAGGTTTCGAATCCGTTACGCCACCATACGCCGCCTGTATAACGCGCCTTCAGCATGCCAACCAGAAACAGCGTCGTCAACGTCGTCGCCGTCGACACCAGGAGCGCCTGGTGCACGGCAAGCGGCAGCAGGAAGGGAAAGAGCGGGACGATGGCGCCGACGACGTACGACAGGCCAATGGTCAGTGACGTTTTCAGTGCGGCCCCGGGCGCGGGCTCGATCAGCCCGAGCTCCTCGCGCATCATGAACTCCACCCAGCGCTTGCGGTCGCGGATGATGGCATCGACCAACTGCTCGAGCTCCGCCCCGTCGTAGCCACGCGCCTTCCAGATCTCACGCACTTCGCGCTTCTCCTGCTCCGGAACGCGTTCGACCTCGAAGCGTTCGCGCTCGAGCTCTTTGCGATAGATTTCGGCGTGCGACTTCTCCGAAAGGTAGCCACCGAGGCCCATGGCGATCCCGCCGGCGAGCATTTCGGCGACGCCGGCCAGGAAGACGATGTAGTTGTCGGCCACCGCGCCACTGAGCCCGGCGGCAAGCGCAAAGGGGACGGTGAGGCCATCACTGACGCCGAGGACGATGTCGCGCACGCTGATGCCTTCGTGCGTATGCTCTTCGGTATGCAGGCGCGTGCGCACCGGTCGATCGCGCACCGCCGCTCTCTCCGCCATGTGGCGCACCGTACTTGATAGACAGCGGCGTTACTAGCGGGGAGCGGGTCCATCGGTCGCTTCCCAATGCGTCCGTAGTCCATACGAACATCACCACGATCATCAGGAGGCTGCGATCACCTCCCTTGATTTGAGCGTGGAAAGCCGATACGCAACGGGTCTCGCGTGTCGTGCGCGAGAGCGCGGCACATCCACACACGTCCCCGTCGTCTAGCTCGGCCCAGGACACCGGCCTTTCACGTCGGCGACACGGGTTCAAATCCCGTCGGGGACGTTTTCCTTCCTCTGAAAAATTGAGCACTTGTAAATTGGGGGGTGTCAGGGTGTTCAACTGGGTGTTCAAACTGTACCTGAGCAGGCGGGTTTTCGTGGTGCGTCACCTCGATTTTCGCAAGCTCCAATTCATCCGCTTTCGTCGAATGGATGAAGCGGCCGTAGTGCTTCAGAATGGTCCCGAGGGCTACGCCAGTCTGTTCTGACAGCCACGACAGGCTCACCCCGTTCGTCAACGCGACAGAGATGTAGGTGTCCTTGGTCGAGTAGAGGTCGCGCAACGGCGTGATCTCCAGGGCGCGCTGCGCATCGCGGAACAGATCGTAGAAGTTCGCCTGCTCGATTGGTTCGCCACGGACGTTCTTGAAGAGGTAATCGTCAGGCTGCGCTTTCAGTTCGATAAGTGGTTCCAGAACGGCGACATTGGCCTTGGTCAGCCGCACCGCCCGTCGGCTACGCTGCGTCTTCGGCGGGGATTCCATGCCGAGGTGGCGTGAGCGCTCCACCTGCAGCGTTCCGATTCCCAGGTTCACGCAGCGGATGCGCACGGCCGCTGCTTCGGAGGGCCGCATGCCGGTGAAGAACAGCGTGTAGAGAAACGCGTAGTAGGGGTAATGCGGCTTGGTATTGTTGAAGCCGCCAACCTTCCACTGCTTCGCGCGAAAATGCGCCAGCAGCCGGTCCCGCTCGGCCTCGGTGAAGGGAGAGGGACCGGGAACGATCTTCTCGCCCCAGCGTAGCTTGGGGAAGGGAAACGCCGCCGCGATATCGTCCTGTCCGGCATCCCGCATCATCGCGCGGAACGACCCATCAATCACGTTGCGGATGGTCTTTTCCGAGAGCTTTCGGCCGCGCAACGTCTGGCGCAAATCCTCAAGGTGCGCGAGCGAAAGCTGATCAAGCGGGACGTCACCCAGGACATCGAGAACGTAGCTCTTGAAGTGATTACGGTAGTCCCGCTCGGCCGAGGCGCGCACGTCCGGCGGCTTCTTGGTCTCGATCCATTCATTGAAATAGCCGCGAATGGTCCAGTCCGATTCGGAGGGTGAGGCATCGACGCCCGCATTGGTCAGTGCCAGATACTCGGCCGCCCGGTTGCCGTTCGGGAACCAGCGGAGATAGTCGAAGACGCCGACACGCAGCTCAGCGCCCATGAGCGTGGCCTGGCGCTCCACGCGTGCCCGATTGGGCCGGGTGTCGCTCAGCGCCGTAGCCTCGGAGAAATAGTGGATGGAACCGTCGGGCAGGGGTGCCCGAAACCGAAACCGCAGGAGACCGTTGGGTGTCGTCTGAACGGAGCAGGCCTGCCGCTTCGGCTTACGCCTTCGGGTCATTTTCTCTTCTTACGGTCGCGGTAGTGCGGTGCGCTTTCAATGTCATTTGCCCTGATCCTTGGCGCCTCTCTGGCTTCGATGAAGGCGACAACTGCAGTCCATTTGAAAACCGGGCGACGACCCACGTAGAAGAAATGGAACCCACATTCAAATAGCCCTTTGGCAATCATCGAACGAATCGCCTGGTTCGTCCAGGGAGTTACTCTGGAAAGCTCGTCGATCGACATATAGGGCTTGGCTCCCGAGCCATTGTCCCTGTGAATACTGTCCATTGGCTTGCGGCGCGCTTGTTGCATTCCCACCCCCTCCGTTTCGTAACGGGGATTTAGGGCGGGCCGTAACAAATCCACGTGACATCGGCGTTACGTAATTGTTAACAAACCGTTACAAGACCGGTTCGCCGTTCGAGGCCGATTGAAAAGGCTTGCTGGAATTGCAGATTGGGCTTTAAAACTAACAAGGCCGTCGAATGGTTACCCTCGACGGCCTTGCATCACTTCGGGCAGTTTTCAGCGTCCCCGCTTGAACTGCCCGGCCACTATAGCGCTAGCCGCGGGGGAGACCAACAGAAAAATGCCGCCGTCGTCCGATCCTCTGAGCCGCGAGCTCGCCGACACCCTCGAAGGGCTGCGGCGCATCATCGATGCGAAGGCGCCGTCGGCACCGGAGACGATCGAGCCGGACGCGCAGGCAGGTCCGGGCGTTCAGCTCCCGTTGTGGCCCGAAAGCCGTCGGGCCGCACCGAACGTCATCTTTCGTTCAGCGCTCTTCCCCGCCACGAATTTTCAGAATGGCAGACCCTTCGTGAAGAACCAACTGCTTGCCTCCGTCGGCGGCACAACTGTCTATTTCACCGGTGAACGCTTCGATCAGTCGGACCTCGATGTCTATCTTGAGATCTTGAATTTCGCGCGGCAGCACCCGCTCGGGACCGAATGCACGTTCTCGGCGTATTCTCTGCTCAAGGCGCTTGGCCGCTCGACCGGCTACAGCGATCACAAATGGCTGCATTCCGTCTTGATCCGTCTGCGCGGTGGCACCCTCGATATCACCGACCGCAAGAAGCGCTATTTTGGTGGACTGATTGGCCCCGGCATCAAGGATGAGATCACGCGCTATTACCGCGTGGCGATCAATACGGAATTTGCCAAGCTGTTTGGTTTCGGCATGTGGTCGAGCATCGATCGGGATCAGCGCCGGCGGATCGGCCGCAACATGACGGCAAAGGCCTTGCACGCGTACTACAGCACGCATGCAGCTTGCAGCGCGCATAGCTTCGAGAAGCTCGCGGCGCTCGTCGGCCTCAATAATCCGAACAAACGTCAGCAGAGAGCGACGTTGATCAGGGCTCACATGCTTTTGGCTTCGGAGCAAATCTGCTTCCTGCGTAGCTACACGGTGTCACCCGATCGCCGGACGATCACAGTTGCTCTAACGCCCACCCGCAGCCAGGCGCGCCATCTAGGGCGTAAAGCCTTCATTGCCAGGGGGCGTCGATCACGGGATGGCGTGGACGGCCGGCGCACGGGATAGCGAGTACAGAATCACGGGATGGCGTGGCGCGAATCGCGGGACAGGATGGACGGGGCCACGGGATGACGTGGACGCCCCAAACGCCGACTGTGTGAACAGCCACAACAGCTTAGCTCATGAGAAACCGGCCGATAACAGATTCATAACATCCTTAATAATCTACGCGGCTGCGCCACGGCGGGAGTTGATAATCCCGCCGGCGCAGACCGCGTGAAGAGAATAGGGGCCTCATTGCCGGCAGCGAACGGCGCCGCCGCTCACCCCGCTAGGATGAAGGCAGCCGAAATGATGGGCGTTCGGTCCATCCTTAATTGACAACCCTATACGGAACGCGATAATTCTCCACCCTTAATCGAATGACGATATTACGGGAGACTGACTGATGCGCGGAACCGGTGCGGACAAAGGATCTAGATTCCCGGTCACTTCCATCACGACGCGGCAAAGAAAGCCCCGGCCGGCTGCCACTGTGACCGAAGCTTCCCAAGAGCCGTCACTGCAAGATCTGGACGTCCAGCAGCAGATCGATGCCATACAGGCGGGGCGCATGGTCCTCATTGATACCTTCTGCCGCCTAGTCGAGACCGTTGCCGACCTGGTCAAAACGCTCGACTACCGTCGGCTGCGGGAGCAAGTCAGCCATTCAGGGAATGAGATTTCTGGCAATGAAATGGCCCGCCGTTGCGGTATCGCTGCCAGCACATGGGGCCTTCTGGAACGCGAAGTCAGCGAGCCCAGGCTGCGCTCCCTTGAACAGATCCTACGCTTTACAAATGAGGAGCTGGGCGGTCAGGACAAAGCACGCGCACGAACCCTCGCCCTGATCC
>CAZTDK010000399.1:0-6222 GCA_964611965.1 uncultured Binatia bacterium (SeqCode)
CGGCTCGTATAGCGGCCAACGCGCACACGATACCACGTCTGCCCGCGCAGCGGCGCTTGCACCGTGTAGGCGTCGTAGCCCTTCGCTTTCAGGCGTTTCGCCAGCTCGACGGCCTGGTCCACACTCGTAGTCGCATTGACCTGCACGGTCCATCCCGCATCCGCCCAGTCATCGGCGGAAGCCTCCGGTGTCTTCACCTTGGCGGGCGCCGTCGCTTTAGGGGTGGGCTTGAGCGTGGGTTTCGCGGCGACTTGCACGGCGGTGCGCGTCGTCGCTGGCGTCGTTAGGGCTCGTGGCGTCGTTCCTGAGGTTGGCGCTGCCGCAACCCGCGCGGCGGTCGTGAGCCCCGTCGGTGTCACCGCCGCGAGACCGATGGCCGGCGTCGGCAGCTGGCCACTGTCCGCAACCGGCGAGTGTGGCGGAGCCGTCGCCGATGCCGCCGCGGCGGTCTGCTGCATGCGCACGTACGCCTTTTGTTTCAGCTGCTCATAGAACGACTGGTCGACGTCTTGCTTGGCCTCCTCGTCGGGCGTCGGCGGCGCCTGGATCGGCGCACGGACGACACGTTCCTCCTGTGCCAGGTGGCGCTCGGCGACGTCACGCCCGACCCAAATGCCGAATAGGAAGATGATGCCGGAGGTGAACAGGAAGCCGAAGATGAGGAGGAAGATCTGCCCGTAGCCGAGGCCAGCCGTGCCCATGCGCCGCATCATTGTCTCCGCGTCACAGTCTCCGCGTCACATCGACTCGGGTGCGCTCACACCGAGCAGCTGCAACCCGTTGCGAATCACCTTGCCGACGGCGCTGGCCAGGTACAAGCGCGCCGCGGTGCGCTGCGGATCGTCGGTAAGCACGCGATGGCGGTTGTAGAAGCGATGGAACTCGCTCGCCAGCTCGATCAGATAGAACACCACCCGGTGCGGCTCCAGCGCCCGCGCCGCCTCCTCCACCGTCTCCGTGTACTGCGCCAGCAGCTTGACCACGGCCACCTCTTCCGGCGCCGTCAGGGTCTCGAGGTGCGATACCGCTGCGGGGGCCGGATGTACGCCGGCGCTCGCCGCCTGGCGAAACAAGCTGTGGACGCGGGCGTGCGCGTATTGCACGTAGAACACGGGGTTGTCGGCGGACTGCTTCTTGGCGAGATCAAGATCGAACTCGAGGTGGCTGTCGGATTTCCGCGTGAGGAAGAAGATGCGCACCACGTCGCTGCCGACCTCGTCGAGCAGCTCGTCGACGGTGACGTACTCGGCACGGCGCGTCGACATCTTCACCTGCTGCCCGGCACGCGTCAGCGTGACGAACTGGTAGATGATGGCCTTGATCTTTTCGACGTCGTAGCCGAGCGCGCGCAGGGCGGCGCGCACCTCGTCGTGCTCGGCAATGTGGTCGGCACCGAGGACATCGACGAGGACGTCGAAGCCGCGGCGCAGCTTGTCCTTGTGATAGGCGATGTCGGGCAAGCGGTACGCCGGCTCCCCCGTCGACTTCACCAGCACGCGGTCCTTGTTGAGGCCGAGCGGCTCGCCGCGCAACCAGACGGCGCCGTCGTGATCGAAGGCGAGATCACGTTCCCGGAGCTCGGCGAGAATGGCGGCAATCTGACCGCCGCTGTAGAGCGAGTCCTCGTTGAAATAAACGTCGAAGCGGATACCGATGCGTGCGAGCGTGCCTTTGATATCGTCGAAGATCGCGGTCTCCGCCGCCTGCTTGAAGACGGCGTCAGCCGGCTGGTCACGCAACCCGGCGCCGTGCGCGCCGTGCAGCGTTCCGGCAATGAGCGTGATGTACTCGCCCTGATAACCGCCTTCCGGAAACGCACCGGGCTCGCCCAGGAGCTCGAGGTAGCGTGCCTTCACCGATTCACCGAGCACACGCATCTGGCGGCCGGCGTTGTTGAAGTAATACTCGCGCGTCACCTGGTGACCGGTGGCTTCGAGCAAGCGCGCCAAGGCATCACCGAGGACGGCGTTGCGCCCGTGCCCGACGGTGAGCGGCCCGGTCGGATTGGCGCTGACGAACTCCACCTGCACGGTGGTGCCGGAGCCGAAGCGCGCGGGTCCGTACTCATCGCCGTCGATCTCGGCGAGCGCTTGTGCCCAGAAGCGCGGCGAAAAGCGGAAATTGATGTAGCCCGGCCCGGCGATCTCGGTGGCAGCCAGCAGTCCCTCCGGATCCTCGATGTTACTGACGATCGTCTCGGCAATCTGGCGCGGTGCACGGCGGGCGTCGCGTGCGAGGCCCAAGGCCACCGTGGTCGCTAGATCACCGAAGGCGCGGTCCTTCGGAACTTCAAAAAGCAGAGGGGGGAGGCCGTCCAACTTCAGCGCTCCCCCCTCGATGGATTTCAATAGTGCGTGCTGAAGCAGCCCTTCAAGCCGTTTTTTCATCCTCCGGACGCCAGCCGTCGCTCACAGTGCTCATGGTTGATGGGACAATCTCGGTGAAACGCCGGACACGTCTATCTTGCCCTCCCATGGGAGTCAAGGCGCGCTCTACGGTCGTCGGTAGCCGATCAGTCTTGGTGACGCGCAGGTGACCCGGCGGATGAATTCGCGGCAACGAAGGGCACCAAGTCGCCCTGCGGCGACTCCCCGCCACACCACCGCCAAGGTTGTCCGCACGCAGTGGGGCGGGGGGAGCGCACGCAGGTGGGCTTGGCGTCCCTTGTTGCCGCGGCTTCAGCCGCCGGGATGTTGAGCAGACTGCGCCACGGAGACTGAGGGGAGTTACGGTCGTCGCGTCGATCACCTGTGGGAGCACCCATGAGCTGCGCTCGTCCAAGACAGTGAAGGAAGGCCCCCTCGCCCATGCCACTTCCGGCATGGGAGAGGGTTGGGCTGAGGGCTGCAAGGCGCTCCGGGCGTCGTATTTTCGGAAGGAGAAGGAGCGTTCAACGGCGCGCCATCGGGGGCTGGGGACGTTGGTTGCGTTCAGTGCGACAATATCGAGAGCTGCGCAACTTGCGCAACCAACGTCCCCGGGGAACTACATCCCTCTCCGACGCACGGCAGGTCTGATTGGGCCGCCTTCTTGAAGGGATCCGCTTCGCGGGTAGTGGTCAGTTTGAAATCCGAGCGGCGCCTTGCTGGCAAGTGACAGTGGCGAAGCATGGCTTCGCCGCGGAACGCGCCCGGAACGCCGCCGGACGCACTCCCAGGCCCTCGGAACCCGTCCGGAACGCCGCCGAGCACCATTACAAACCCTCGGAAGCCGTCCGGAACACCGCCGGGCGCCTTCCCAAGACCTCGGAACTCGTCCGGAACGCCGCCGGACGCCTTCCCAGGGCCTCGGAACCCGTCCGGAACGCCGCCGGGCACCATTACAGACCCGCGGAACCCGTCCGGAACACCGCCGGATGCCTTCCGAGGTCCTTGGATGCCGTCCAGAACGCTGCCGGGCACGATTGGCCAAGCCCCGCACCAGCCCGAAAGGCGGTCGGAGACGTCCAAGCGTCTTTGGGCGGTCGAGAAATACATTCCTGTCGATTCGACCGGACCTGATTCCCTCTCCGACAAAACCCTCCGCCGCGGCCAGAACGCGCTGGCGATCAAAGGTGTGCGCGCGTCGCACACGCGCCTATGCAACGTTGGCAATGTCGAGCATGCGCCTTTGACCATGCGACCGGATGTCTCAAGGGTCAATTCTGGCGAGCGTTGAACTGCTCTATTGATTGGTGTCTCAAGTTAGAAACATGCTATAGCGGCACCGTCACGCGGAGAAGAATGATGTACCGCTATGCAGCATGGCGATGGAGTCCGGCACTGCGCGTGGGGGGCTGCACGGCGTTCACATGCGCAATGCTGTCGCTCGGCATCGTGTGCGCTGCCGAGGCCGGCATCAACGTCTGGACCCGCATCGGTGATCCGCAGTTCACCAGCCTCGCAATTGCTCCCGGCGAGCCCAGCGCCCTCTACGCCTCGACCTCCACCTCGGATGATGCCTTGGTATACAAAAGTATCGACCGGGGCAGCACTTGGGATCAAATCCTGGACGTGGGCAACCCTGGAGCCGTGATAGCGGCATCTTCCAGCATACCCAACTCGGTCTACGTAGTGGTGGCACCGTATGGAGCAGGGTCGGAGCAAACGGACGTCCACTTGTTGAGGAGCATCGACGGGGGCGCCACGTGGGACCTACCTGATGCGGGCCTCCATAGAGACAGCAATACAGTTGCCGCGATTGTCGCCCTCGTTATCGATCCTTTCACGCCAGGCACGCTCTACGCCGAGACCGATCTGGGTGTGTTCAAGAGCACCGATCAGGCAAGCACGTGGAATGCCCTGAATACCGGGCTGCTTAGCGACAGTGAGACTCTTGTATACCAAATCGTCATCGATCCCGTTACCTCGACTACGTTGTATGCTGGGTATATTGATCATACCGAGCTTATCAATGGGTTGCCCAAGAACGGAGTGCTACGGAGCACCGATGGCGGCGCCACGTGGGGCGCCGCAGACACCGGCTTGCCATTCAGTGCCTTCCCGTTGCTGGCCATCGATCCAGGCATGCACGATACGCTCTACGTCGGGACCAACGTGGTAACGTTCGGGGTTGACCCGGGTGAGTTCGAGACCAAGGTAGGTGTGTTTAAGAGCACCGACGCGGGTGCCACGTGGAGTTCCGGTTACGGGATAGGTCTGCCTGCCGATAGCCGACTCAATGCGCTAGTCGTTGATCCTCACATGTCCACCACGCTCTACGCCGCGCTCTACCCCGGCGGCGTATTCCAAAGCGAAGACGGTGGTACCAATTGGCGCCCACTTAACACCGGCCAGAAGTTCACGGGTGCGACGAACCTTACTATTGACCCTCTGGGACCAACGACGATCTACGCCTCTACCGGCGGGGGAATATTTTCCATGCAGCAGGTCGCCGGCTGTGCCGGCGATTGCAGCGGCTTCGGCGCTGTAGCAATCAACGATCTCATCACGCTCGTGAACATCGCCCTGGGCACCGCTGAGCCGGCGGTATGCGCGGGCGGCGGCCTGCCCGTTGGCGGCGAGGTTGATGTCGCGGTGATCATCGAGGCCGTGAACAACGCCTTGAGCGGGTGCAGTGGCTGATACCCGCGGGAGATTTCTCTGCAAAACGGCCGCTTGCGGCAAACCCTGAGGAACGCTTGCCGCCTTCCCGAACAAACCGATCGAGAAATCACCGGCATGAGTCTCTTCGTGAAATGCCGGTTTTCTCAGGCGAAGAGGTTTGAAGGGTGCGTGGCAAGCCGGCGCGCGGCCGGAAACCTGGGGGCTCAGTTGCCCGTCTTCGAGGTAGTCGCTGAGATCGGTGATCCAGGTGTCAGGCATCACTCTCGATGCTGTACCGGTGTCGTTCACGAAGCAGGCACACCGTGCTTGCCGGCTGGTCGACAATGACGCTGAAGAGGCCCGTGATGTCGCGGCCGAGAACACACGTGTCCAGCGCCTCCAACTCCGTGAGGGCCGCGAACTGACCGCGAAAGACCACCCCAGTTGCGCCGTCGCGCACCAAGCGAATAGTCGTCTCGACACACACCGACGTGGCCATCCCACCTACGCCGCCGATACGATCGGCACTTTGCGCCAATGGAAGGCCGAGCAGTCGCAGAACAGCGGCGTTGAGGACGGTCAGGTCGGCTCCTGTGTCGATGAGGAACGGCGCGCGCACCCACGAGCCGTGGGTCGCCCGGATCTTCCCGCGAATCACCGGCCGGGCGATTCCATCATCACCGACGTACCACTCACCATCGATTCGCATAGATGCGCGCGAAGCGCTCGCGAGGGATGTATTGAACGAAGCTGCCGTCGTCGTCGGGGTGCGCCGCCTGGGCCAGCGCCATCGCCTCCTCCGGCGAATCGGCTACGAAGATCTGCTGTCCGGCCGCGCAAACACACTTCCCCCGATGATGCATATAGATTTCCTGCGCGTGGTCCTGGAGCCAGGCCGCGTTACGATCGAAACGCTCGCGCCGCACTCGCGCCTGGGCATTGTCGTTGGGGTCAGTGATCTCCTCTATCACGATCGCAGGCATGACCTGATTGTGCACGCGCTCCCACCGGGCAGCAAGCCCGCAATGCAGAGACCGGCGCGGCCCAGCGGCAGATGCACCTGATGATTTCGTCGCCGCGCAACGTGTGCGTGGTTTTTGAGAACGGCACGTTCAGCTCGTGAAAAGAGCCGCGGCGTCCACGGCTCAGCCCGGAAACCCCAGTTAGGGAGAGTTGAAAGAAGCGCATCGTTCTGAAA
>CAZTDK010000400.1:0-6222 GCA_964611965.1 uncultured Binatia bacterium (SeqCode)
CTTGTCGACCATTTCCGCAATCCAGACGATGTGGGGGCGCCGCGCCTGCATCTCGCGCACCGCCGTGGCCATCTCGTCGCCGATTTCCGGCGTGTCGGGCGCACCCGCACACAGCACCACCTGGACGTTGGCTGCCAGGTGTGCGATGGCGTGCACCAGGTGGAGGATGCCCTTCTGCCGAGTGATCCGTCCGACGAAGAGGACGTAGGGGAGGGTGGGATCGATGCCGTAGCGCGCGAGCGCCGCGCGTGTCGTGACGCGGTGATACTCCTCGGTGTCGATGCCGTTGTACACGACGTGAATGCGTGCGGGGTCGATCGGGAACAGGCGGAGAATGTCCTCGCGCATGCCGTTGGAAACGGCGATGACCGCGTCCGCCATCTCCAACGCCGTACGCTCGAGCCAGGACGACAGCTCGTAGCCGCGTCCGAGCTGCTCCCGCTTCCAAGCACGCAGCGGTTCCAGAGAGTGGGTGGTGATGACCAGCGGCAGCCCGTAGGCGAGCTTGGCTACGATGCCACCGAAATGGGTGTACCACGTGTGGCAGTGCACCACGTCGGCATCGATCGGCTGCGCGTTGAAGCTGATGCAGCGCGCCAGGGCTTGCAGGGCAGGGCGCAGCCGCGGGTCGGTAGCCGCAAACCGCCGCGCGTCGACGTCATGCCCACGCACGCGCAGGTGGTCGCTCGCCGCATCCTGTTCGCCGAAGCAGCGCACTTCCACGTCGATCAGCCTGGCTAGCTCGCGCGTCAGGTAGTCGACGTGCACACCCGCCCCGCCATAGATGTGTGGCGGGTATTCGTTCGTGAGGAACAGCGCCTTCATCTGCACCTCCACCTACCCGCGACGCTATCGGCCGTGGGACAAAGGGTCAAGCAAGGTAGCAAAAGCCGCGCGCTGGAGGCTGCATCCGATGTTTGCGGTTTCGCCTGATGTTCGCTACAACCCCGGCTCATGAAGCGGTGGAGGAGGCGATGACCCTGACGAAGCGGCAGAAGCAGCTGTTCGACTATCTCGACGACTACATCGCGCGGCAAGGGTACGCGCCAACGTTGGAGGAGATCGGCGCACACTTTCGCTTGTCGTCGCCGGCGACGGTCCACAAGCACTTGTCGAACCTCGAGGACAAGGGGCTGATCAAGCGCAAGTGGAACTTCAGCCGCGCCATCGAGCTGGTGCCCAAGCAGAAGCGCTCCTCGGCGGTGGCGCTGCCGCTGCTGGGGTACGTTGCCGCGGGGCATCCCATCGAGGCCCTGGAAGGCAACGACAGCTTCTCCGTTCCCGAGGAGTTCGTCCGCCGGCAAAATACCTTTGTGTTGCGCGTGAAGGGCAACTCGATGGTCGAGGACGGCATCTTCGACGGCGACTACATCATCGTCGAGGAGCGCAAGACGGCGGACAACGGGGAGACCGTCGTGGCGCTGATCAATGGTGACGCGACGGTGAAACGCTTCTATCGCGACAAGGGCGGCAAGGTCCGCTTGATGCCGGCCAACCAGTCCATGGCGCCGATCATCGTGAAAGCCCAGGACGTCGAGGTGCGCGGCGTGGTGGTGGCGGTGTTGCGCAAGTACTAGGCGCGGTAACGGGACCTTTGTCGTTCATCCGCCGATCGCGCCTCACGCAAAGGCGCAAAGGAAGACGCGAAGAATCAGAAAGACTCTTTGCCTCGTCTTGGTGGCGACTTTCCCTTTGCGTATTTGCGTGAGACCTCCTTTCTTTGATTTTGGTGCTAAGCTACGCACCGATGCGCGAGTTTTCGCTCTACATCCACATTCCGTACTGTGTCGCCAAGTGTCCCTACTGTGACTTCAATTCCTATGCGGCGACGCAGTGGCCGGAGGCACGCTACGTCGACGCGCTGTGCCGTGAGCTCGACGAGTACGGCGCGTCGATGACGTGGCGGGGCGGCGCGATCCAGACGATCTTCTTCGGCGGCGGAACGCCGTCGCTGTTTGCGGCCGCATCCATCAGCGCAATCCTCGCCGCCGCGGCGCGCAACTGGACGATGGCGGCGGACACCGAGGTAACCCTCGAAGCGAATCCAGGAACCCTCACGCTGGACAGGCTGCACGGCTTCCGCGCCGCCGGCGTGAACCGCATGAGCTTTGGTGTGCAATCGTTCCACGCCCGGCATCTGCAGACCTTGGGGCGGATTCATTCCGGTGACGATGCGGAAGCCGCGGTGCACTGGGCGCGTGCGGCTGGCTTCGGCCGAGTCAGCGTCGACCTGATCTATGCGTTGCCGAATCAGACAGTGCCGGAATGGGAGAGCGACATGGCCCGTGCCTGCGCGCTGCAACCGGATCACATTTCGGCGTACAACCTGACCTACGAAGAGGGCACCGCCTTCCACCAGTGGCGCGCGCAAGGCAAGCTGCGACAACTGCCCGAGGAGATCGAGGTGGCGCTGTTCACGCGCACCCAGGAAGGACTGCAGGCCGCCGGCTATCAGCAGTACGAAATCTCCAACTACGCCCAGCCGGGGCAAGCGTGCCGGCACAATCTGAACTACTGGGAGAGCGGCAGCTACCTTGGCGTCGGCGCGGGTGCGCACTCATACGCGCGGACGTTGACTGAGAGCGCCACCGACGGCGCCGGCGTGGTGCCTGCATGGGGCCACCGCTGGAGCAATGAGAAGATGCCGGCGCGCTACATCACCGCAATCGAAACTCACGGCCATGCGCGCGTCACCGCGGAGCGGCTCGACGTGGGACAGGCGCGCGGTGAGTTCGTCTTCCTGGGCTTGCGCTGCCTCGACGGTTTCGCTGCCGCCACCTTTCGCGACCGCTTCGGGGCTGAGCTCGCGGACGTCTTCCCGCACGTCGGGGATCTCCGCGACGGCGGCTTGCTGGAGTACCACGAGGCGCGCTGGCGCCTCACGCCGCGCGGTTTGCTGCTGGCGGACAGTGTGTTTGCGACATTCCTATAGCTCCGGCCGTTTGCCGCGCGAATCGGGGAGGGGGACCACGAGGACTTTTTCGGATTCCCTGAGAAGACGATGCTACCAGTCGAAGACGGTCAGCTCGGGCAGTCGTTGAGCGCGTGTCCGACGGCTTGGATGATCAGGGAAATATCGGCGACGCTGCCGCTTGGGATGCCATGCGAACAGGCCGATGGTGGCTCGTTGCCCAGCGCGATGTTGACCAGGGTGATCACGTCGGCCACCGTGACCTGAGCGATACCGCCACAGTCGCCGCTGCAGGCCGGTGTCGGCGTCGGCGACGGCGACGGTGTCCACGTGGGAGAGGCGGTGGGCGTCGCGGTTGGACCTGGCCCGCCGTCGTCGACGCAGATCCTGCCGTCCTGATCGCCGGCATCGGGCACCTTGTGGCCAGAGGGATCAGAGAGCACGGTATCCATGAATACGTAGTCGAGGATGCCGGTGATCCCGGCGCTGCTGTCGATGTTACAAGTGAACAGCGGGGAGCCAACGGGAATCGCGTTGGTGTTGTCGATTGCCAGCACAATCACTCGCATCGTCGTGCACGCGCTCCCACTGCAGCCGGGTGGCCGGAAGCCAAAGGTTGTGGCGTTCTTGTCGATGTCGGGGTTGACGGTGCAGTCGGGTTTCCCGTTGGCCTTGGCGGCGATCGGTGCCGTTACCGGGAATGTCAGATCACTCTCTAACGCGGCGATCTCCGTAGGGTCATTCGCCAGCCTCACGGTGATTGCGCTCGGTACCGGCAGCGCCGTTTGATCAGGGATCCATATCGCAGGGCCGGAGGGCCCAGGCCGGGGCGTCGGGCAGCGAGGCGGCGGGGCTGTAGCGACGCACAGCTCACCATCCTGGTCGCCCGAATCCAGCACCTTGGCGCCGCCCGGATCGGATAAGATCGTGCCGCTGAAGGTGTAATCGAGGCGTCCGCTGGCGCTCGCGTCGACGTTCAGGCTACAGGTGAAGAGAACCGAGCCATCGGCAATCGGGTTCGAATCATCGAATGAGATCACGATCGCGCGCACGGTTGTGCAGGCTGCACCGCTGCAGTTGACCGGCAAAAAGCCAAAGCTCGTGGCCCCCTTGTTGATGTCGAGGTTCACGGTACAGTCGGGCCTACCATTTGCCTTGGCCGCAATCGGGGCGCTCGCAGGGAACGCCAGGTCGCTCTCCAAGGCGGCAATCTGTGAGCTTCCAGCTGCGAGGTTCACCGTGATCGTTGCGGCTGCGCCGGCGCCAATCACTTCGTCAGAGAGCCAGAGGGCAGGTCCTGGCGGAGCGGAACGTGGCGGCGGGCACTCCCCGGTGGCAGCGCTCTTTGATCCAAGAACCGCGACCGTCACGCTGATCGCGATGGCCACCGCCGTGAGCCGAGATCCGCGCCCTCGGTCACGCGACCGTCGTCGGGTCGCGGCATCATTGCGAGGACATTGCCACATGGATCCCTCCTGTACACGCTCGCGCAAACCGCGCACACGGTACATGCCACCTGGGCCACTGATACACAAGCGATATCTGTAAGGTGTCCCCTCACCGCACCGCGCCGCTGCGACTGGCGGTCCGCACCGCGACGGCAAATGCCAGGGCGCAAAATACCACGCTGACCACGAGTGACAGCAGCAGCCCCGGCACCGGCCCGGCGGCTGCGGGGTTGTTCAGGTACAGACAGCGCCGCAACGCGGCCATGCCGTAGGTGAGCGGGTTCAAGGTCATGAGCCAGTACAGCACGGTCGGCGCTCCGGTCGCCGGGAAGAAGGCGCCCGACAGTAACCAGATCGGTATCAAGATGAGATTCATGATGGCGTGAAAGCCCTGGGTCGATTCCATGCGCCAGGCGATGATCAGCCCAAGACTGGTGAGACCCAGCGCCACGATGGTCATCACGATCAACGTGGCGATAAACGAACCGACCGTAACGTGGATGTCGAGGAACGGCGCCAGCAGCATGAACAGTGCCCCCTGGACGACCGCGAGCGTGGTGCCACCCAGGGCTTGTCCAAGGACGATGGTCCACCGCGGCACCGGTGCGACCAGGACCCCTTGCAGGAAGCCTTCGCGGCGATCCTCGACCGTCGAAATCGTCGCGAAGATTGCCGTGAACAGCAGGACCAGCGCGATGGTGCCCGGATAGAAGTACTCGACATAGTTCGTGCCGCTCGCTCCGGCCGGCCGGAAAGAGGCGTTGAGGCCACCACCGAGCAACAGCCAGAACACCAACGGCTGCGCGAACGCGCCGGTGACGCGGCTGCGTTGGCGCAGGAACCGCACGATCTCGCGGCGCCACAGGGCGACGGCGGGGAGTAGCAGTGTCGTCACGCGGCGTTCTCCTGCTCGTTTCCGTCCGCCCAAAAGCGGTGACCGGTGAGATGGATGAAGACATCCTCCAACGTGGGCTTACCGTAGGTGATCAGCGTGATGTCCGCCGGGAATGCGTCGACCACGTCGCGCACGAACTCGTGCCCGCGCGGCCGTTCGACGCGCAAGGTGCCGTCGACCACGGTAGGCGTACAGCCGAAACGCTCGCGGATTTTGGCCTCCAGCCCCGCGGCGTCGCTGGTCTGCAGAACCACGACGTCGCCGCCGACGCGTTGCTTGAGCTCCGCCGGAGAGCCGACACTGACGAGATTGCCCTGATGGAGAATGGCCACCCGGTCGCAGCGCTCGGCTTCTTCCATGTAGTGGGTCGTCAGAACGATGGTCACGCCATCCTGGTCGCGCAATTGTCGCAAGTATTGCATGAAGTCGCGGCGCGCACCGGGGTCGAGGCCGGTGCTGGGCTCGTCGAGCAGCAGCAAGCGCGGCTCATGCAACAGCGCCTTCGCCAACTCAGTGCGCCGCTGCAGTCCTCCGGAGAGCGTCTCGACACGGTCGTCGGCGCGTTCGCCGAGACCGAGGCGGCGCAGCACGGCATCCGATCGCCGCCGCAAGGTGACACCGTGCAAGCCGTAGAGGTTGCCGTGACACACCAGATTCTCCGCGACCGTGAGCTTGTCGTCGAGACTTGGATGTTGAAAGACGACTCCCAGGTGGCGGCGCACGGCATCGGGTTCGCCCGGGAGCCGATCGCCGAAGATCACTGCCGAGCCACCCGTCGGCTGCATGAGCGTTGACAGGATTCTGAAGAGCGTCGTCTTGCCGCCGCCGTTTGGTCCCAGCAGGCCGAAGATCTCGCCGCGCGTCACGCTGAAGGTGATATCGTTGAGCGCCACGCGATTGCCGTAGGCGTGCCGCAGTCGTTCGACCTGAATCGCAGTATCGTCCATCTTCGAAATGTGTCGGGCAGG
>CAZTDK010000401.1:0-6216 GCA_964611965.1 uncultured Binatia bacterium (SeqCode)
TGTCCTATCGACCGGCCTCCTGTGCGTGATTGCGGCGAAGATCTCTCTGTTTCGCCGAGGTGTCTGGGTATCTTGGGGACCGAGGCTGATGACCAAGTGGTGGGCGCGACTCTACACGGTTGGATATGTCACCATGGGGCTTGGCGTGTTTCTCCTACTGCTTGCCCACCGAGTCGCGAGATGAGCCGTCTGTCGGGCGAGGCCGAACCAGCCCCCGCAGCCGGCGCGTGAACAGACGCGCGCGGCTGACGGGCGCGGCGTTCGGCTGGAGATCTGGACTCCGTGAATGAAGGGGCGTACGGTCTCGGCATGAGCGAAGCCGCAGAACCAATCATCGCGAGGTTTCGGAAGTTGCCATCGACGGAGAAGATTCGGCTTGTCCAGCAACTGTGGGACGAGATTGCCGAAGAGGCATCCCGGCTGCCGCTGACTGTCGCCCAGAAGCAATTGCTTGATCAGCGGATTGACGAACACGAAGCGAATCCCGACGATGCCGAGCCTTGGGAGCAAGCTCGCGACGAGATCCTGCGCAAGCTGTGACCTCCCGCCTGCTTGTCGGCCGACGAGCGAACGCCGATGTGCACCTGGCCGCGCGCCGGTACGAACTGCAGCGTCCCGGGCTAGGGCGCGAGTTCGTTGCCGAGGTGGATGCGGCGCTGAAGCGGGTGGCCGAGAATCCACTTCAGTACGAGGTGCTTCACCGCGAAGCACGCCGCGCGATGGTGCATCGGTTTCCATACGGCGTCTTCTATCGCGTCGAGGGCAGGAAGATCATCGTCTTCTGCATCATTCATCTTCATCAGGATCCCACCGCTTGGAAATCTCGCGCTCCGACATGATCGAGCCGACCTTGAGCGCGCGTGCTACGCATAGGGCGCACCTTGGCCGAACCGGCCGCTGCAGGCGACGGCCAGGGGCGGGCCGCGCCTGAGCGGCAAGGCGTTCGACGGAGGTATGACTAAATCGCCGGAAACAGCGCTCCAATTTGGGGGGACTGGCATGCGGTGTGCACGATTTGTGATTGCTTGGGTGCTGGCATCGACGTTCGTGTGTGCAGGCGCCGGGAACCGTGCCGATGCTACGCCGGTTCCATTCGATCTGCGCGTCGATGTGAGGAGTGTCGGCCCGCTAGGCCTGGTCGTTGCGGCGGGCGTTCAGGTCGACGTGTGTAGCTGCTCGGCTCTCCGTACGTGCTTCGACCGCTGCGAGTCAGTCATTGATGGTGGAATCACCGGCGAGAACGGCAGTTTCTTCGATACTGGTTACGGCCGCTATTTCGCAGGCTTCTTCGTCGCGTTTGTGACGGTCGATGACCTGATCGTGCGCGGATTTGGGGAGGCGAGCGGCGGGCATTCGTTGTATCTCAACGTCGATCCGATTTCGGAGGCGGCCATCGAAATCCTTGCCGGCCGGCCGTACGATACGGCGCAAATGCTTGCGCTGGCGAACAGCGTTGAGCACGCAAACGCACGGACCGATTTCGCGGGCCTGACGTTCGCGGACGCCATTGAGCGGGCGCGCGCGGTGGCGGGCACCGATCCGCAGGTGCAGGCGCTACTGCCGACCTGGACGCCCACTGAAACGCCGACGCCACAGCCCACGGCGACACCGACGCCAACACGCACCTTACGCCCGACCGGCACGCCGCGACGCTGCACCGGCGACTGCAGTAGTGATGGCCGCGTCCAAGTCGATGAGTTGATCACCGGTGTTGATATCGTGCTCGGCCGCCTGGCACTCCTGCGCTGCGCCGCGGGATATCCGGGGCAACCACCGGATGTCTCGGATATCATCGTCGCGGTGAACAACGCCTTGTACGGCTGCGAGCCGAGTGGGGCGTTGCCCGACCTGGTTCCCGAGACCGTGACGTTCGCCAGCGGGCCGCCATGCACCGGCGACTACCCTCCTCCGATATATTGCTTCGACGTATGCGTCGCGAATGTCGGCGATAACGCTGCCCCGCCGTTCGCCGTGGTGCTGGGCGACGGGAGCGGCGATGCGACTTGGCAGGTGGGTCCGCTCATCGCCGGCGACGGCGATTGCGGCATCGTCTGTAACGCGGCATTCGCCGGAACGATACGCGTGGACCCAGACAATGACGTGCCCGAGTTACGTGAGACCAACAATGCGGTGCCGTATCAGATTGCCACGCCGACTCCGCCCCCGACATGTCCGCCGCCAACACCGACGTGATCTTGGTCAGATCAAAACGCACTCCACGTCAATTGTTCCCTCCATTTATTTGTTGACAACTCCGGCACGGGCGCGCTATGGCCGTGGAGTTGCTGCGGGGGCGTAGCAAGGGTACCAGGCGGCGTACCGGCGGGGGGCTGGGTGCAACCGAAGGTAGGCGGAGCAACGAGATTCATTAGTCGGCGTCACCGGCGCGTCGGCCACCTCTTCCAGGGACGAAGCAAGCGCACCCGAATTCGCCCCGGCGTTTTTGCGCCAAGCATCCGCGCGACGATACGGGCCGCGACCGGCGGCCGCACACGACAGCGAACCATGCACCTGCGTTGAACGTTTGGATTGGAGGGGGATATGGCAGTCTTCGAATGTTGGAAAGCACCGCGGGCAACCGTCTTCAGACGAGCCGCGCGGCCCTGCGCCGCCTGGCTGTTGCTGGTGATCGGATTGGGCATCGGCGTTCCAGCGCCGCTGCATGCCGCGGCGCCAGCCCTCAGTGTGGATTGGCGCGCGCCCAGCGACCGCACCTCGTGCAGCGGACCAACCGACGCGTCCGGTCGGTCGTGGAGCGATCCGCTGTTCGACGATTCAACCTGGGGCGGGATGCCGCTACCGGATGCGCGCGACACCACGCGGGATAACGTGAGCCGTTTCTATCGTGGACGATTCACTCTCGATGCCCCGGCGCCCGTCTGGATATTTTTTACAAGCGATGACGGTGCCGAGATCTTCATCAATGGAAACTCCCTTGGCAGCTTTGGCCGCGGCTGTCCCAACGACGGGTGCGTCAACCGCTTGGATTGCAGCATCAATTTCTGCATCGCTCCAATTCCCGTCGACCCGAGTCAGCTTGTCGCGGGCACCAACGTCGTCAGTGCCCACATGTGGAACGGCCCGGCAGGAGAGGCGCATTTCGAGTTGGCCGTGTTGCCCACCGACCCCGGAAAGTGCAGGCCGTGCACGCTCAATAGCTGCGTTTCCAACGTCCCCACGCCAACACCGACCATCACGCCCACGCCCCTTCCCACGCACACGCCGATACCGCCGGCGTGTACCGGCGCGCCGGCGGGAACCAATTGCGACGATGGACTCTTCTGCAACGGCACGGATACGTGCGACGGCAGCGGCCAGTGCCTGCACAGCGGCGACCCCTGCGCGGCAGAGGCGCAGTGCCACAGAGCCTGCGATGAAATCACGGGGCAGTGTGTTGCTGACGCAGCGTCGACGCCCTGCGACGATGGCGATGCGTGCACCGTGGAGGATGAGTGCGACGGCAAGGGCACCTGTTCCGGGGCCAGCGACCCGGGTAACTACACCATCCTGGCACCGACGAGCGCCGCAGTGGTGGGCAAGACGCAGCTCCAATCCGACATCACCGGCACGGTGTGTGCCTACGATCTGAAGCTGCAGGCGTGGAACTGGATGCAGGGGGATATCGTTGCACTGCGCTCGACGCCGAACGGCCCGCCAGCTTCTCCGGCGATCTGGTTCCACCATGGGAATATCGTCGGACCGGGCTGCGCGACGGGCGGTGGGTGGATCAAGGGACCGCAGAACTTGATTGCTGGCGGTCCCTGCGACAGCACCGGGGCCAAGCCCATTGTGGCCCAGTGCGCTGCGGCGCAGTGCAGAGCCGCAGCGCGGCTCAGCGAATGGGCCAACCTGCCGGTAACGCCCGGGTTCAACCTCGGCGCGCAGTGGGTCAAGTATAACCAGAGCCTGCGGATTCCAGCCGTCGGCACGCTGGGCCCGGGCACCACGGTAATTGATATGCCGAGCATTCAACTCGACGCATACGCCAGGCTGAGGTTCGCGGGTGATAGCAATACCGGGACGGTGATCGTGCGAGTGCACGGGCCGCTGCGTATGCGGAGGGCAACCACGATGACCCTGGCGGCCGACAACCGGGACCTCATGCCGCAGCAGATCATCTGGATTGTCGATGGCCCCGTGACCACCGGCAGTTGGACCACGCTGGCCGGGACGATGGTGGGAAACAGCAAAATCAATATCGGCTTCGGCAGCATCATCGACGGCGCAGTGATCGCCAACCAAGGGGTGACCACGAGCAGTTGGGTGGTGATGCAACACCAGGGCTTCGCCGGCTGGTGACGATGGGAGTACAGCCATAGGAGCACGGGGACGTTGGTTGCGGAAGGTGCGGAGAGATTCGCAACTACCGCAACCAACGTCCCCGGTCATCCCGTCGATGCGCAAGGGCGGGCGCGCATGGGTCAACGTCTGCCGCGTCGGCTCCTGGCTTATTGTGGTCGGTAGCATCGCGACGTTCCTGCCGTAAGGGTTCGGCGTGAGCCGCAAGGCTGCACTCGACCGGCTTTGCAAAAGCCGGTCGATCCGTTGCAGTGTGTCGATCATGCCGCCCTCGACTCCGTGTCCGCATTTCCCGAATTGCGTCGGTTGCGCGCTCATCGGTACGCCGTATGGTGAGCAGCTGCGCATCAAACAACAACGGGTGCGCGACGCATGCAATGCATACGCGGTGCTGGCGGCGGTGCAGGTCGGCGACATCGTCGGTTCTCCCCGTGCCTTCGGGTATCGCAATCAAGCGAAGCTCGTGGCGCGCCAGGCAGGGTCTGGATTGCTGCTGGGTGTCTATCGTCCCGGCTCGCATCAGGTCGTCGACATTCGCCAATGCCCGGTGCACGACCCGCTGATCATGCCGGTTCTGGATGCCGTGGCCGAAGTGGTGCAGCGCTACGAGATTCCGGTCTACGACGAACGGGCACGCACGGGTGCGCTGCGTTACGTCGTGGTGCGGGTCAGTACCTGGAAGAAGGCGGTGCAGGTCATTCTGGTGACCGCCGAACGTGGGGTGCCGCATCTGCGCGACTTGGTCCGCGCGCTGCAGCGCGTGCGTGGTGTCGTCAGCGTCGTGCAGAATATCAATCCTGACCCCGGCAACGTCATCTTGAGCGCGCAGTTCATCTCCCTGACACGGGAGACGGCGTTGATCGAACGTATCGGTGGCCTGAAGTTGAAGACCCATCCGGGCGCCTTTGTGCAGGCGAATGTCCAGGTCGCGCGCCGGCTGTATGACTACGCGTTGCAGGCTGCCGCTTTGACCGCGACGGACACCGTCGCCGACCTGTATTGCGGCGTGGGTGCACTGACGTTTGCGCTGGCGACGGCCGCCAAGCATGTCGCGGGCATCGAGGCCTCGGCGATTGCCGTCGCCGATGCGAAAGAGAACATCCGTGTGAACGGCTTTCACAATGTACGCTTCTACTGCGGCGATGCGGCGGAGACGCTAGCCACGCTTGCGGCCCGCCTCGGGCGGATCGACGTGATCACGTTGAATCCGCCGCGCAAGGGCGCGGACGACAAGGCACGGGCGGCGATCATCGGCTGCGCGCCGCGGCGCCTCGTTTACGTCTCCTGCGATCCGACGACGTTGGCGCGTGATCTGGACTGGTTTGCCGCCCGCGGCTACGCCACCACGGCGCTACAGCCGTTCGACATGCTGCCGCAGACCGAGCACGTCGAGTGCGTCGCGCAGCTGGTGCGTGCCGATGCGTGAGCCGATGGTGCACCTGCCATACTTCGCGTAGAACCTGAAGTGTGTGAGCAGCTTGACCTTGCTATCGGGCCGGTTCCGTGGTGGTGGCGGCGCGCTCTCTGCGGCGCCCGCGGGTGCAAGAGTTTCCCCGGGTGCCTCGCGGATTTGCTTGTGGGAGCAGACCTCGCATGGTAAACGCTCCACCGCACGTGGCGGCGTCGAAATGCGAGCGAGTATGCACCCAGCCTTGTTGGTTCTGACTGAATGCACGATCGAGTAGCTTGTCGGGCATGGAGCTTCGCCGTGATCCACCGAGGTGGGGTTCGTAGAAAAGACGCCCGTCCCCGGCCCTAGCGGCGTGTCAGACTTGGATGGTCGCAGCGACCGAACGGGCGCGGCCCAATAAAATGACGCCGACCGCGGGTCTGATGACGGAGAGCCAGACGCTCAACCGACCGATCGAGCGTGACCACTTGCTGCGGCCGCGGCGGCTGGTGCCGCTGATCGCGTGC
>CAZTDK010000402.1:0-6209 GCA_964611965.1 uncultured Binatia bacterium (SeqCode)
CATCCTGCTCGTGAAAGGCCGCGAACTCGGCCGCATCACCGGCGCCCCCGGCGCCTTCTCTGCCGGCCAGGACATCAACGAGATGGGCAGCGGGCGTCAGTTTACGCCGTTCGTCGATCAGCTCGCCGCTTTCGACAAGCCGTTGCTCGCCGCGGTGAACGGCGTCGCCGTGGGCGTTGGCGTCACCATGCTGTTGCACTGTGACCTCGTCTATATCGCGCAGAGTGCGCGCTTGCGTGTGCCGTTCGTGGCGCTCGGATTGGTGCCCGAAGCGGGTAGCACGTTCCTGCTGCCGATGGTGATGGGCGCACAGCGGGCGGCCGAGGCGTTCTTCACCTCCGGGTGGCTGGACGCCGCGGTCGCCGTCGAGGCCGGGCTCGCCCGCCGCACCGTAGCCGATGACCAGTTGCTCGCCGTGGCTCTGGCAACGGCTGGCGCGATGGCCACCCACCCCCTGGCCGCGTTGCGCGAGACGAAGCGGCTTTTGCTGGCGGCGCGCAACGATGCGCTGCGCGCCGCGCGCGCCCGTGAGGATGCGGCGCAAGCCGTACGCCTCGGCTCCGCGGAGAACCTCGCCGCAATCCGTGCCTTTCAATCACGCCGCCCGCAGGCCTAGCGCCGTCCTCTGCCACCTTGTTGCGGCCGCGACCACATCATGCCGTCGCCCTTCTGGTTTTCCGTCTTGGTACTGAAGATGTAGGTCGTCTCTTCCCACATGCGATCACGAGCGCGCTTGAGCGCTGTCCGCAGTCGGTTGCGTCGCGCCAGATCCGTTTGCCCGGCAACCAGATCAGCTTCGGCGAATTCGAGCGAACCGGTTCGCTTGTCGCGCGACAAGTGTACCACTACGGCTGGGCGGTTCGGGTCCGGGCGTGCCTCCACCGTCAATAGGGTCTTCTTGTCGATTCCGCGCATCAGGACGGTCAGCATATTCTGAACTTCGGTCATGGTCATTGGTCGTTCTCCTTCCCCGAAGCGCGTGAAATTTCGTCAGTCGACCACGCCGATGACAAATGACGCTGGGAAGTGACGGGCGCTCAGGGGACTCCCACCTTAGAGAGGAGCAACACCCGTGTCAAACTTGAGCTGCCCTCGCACACCGCAGCCCTCTCAATCTTGGCAGCCCGCAGCGACCCAACGGGGAGCGGGCCATAGAAAAGACGCCGCCCGCAGGGCCTAGGAGCCGAAGATCTTTGCGATCGTCAGAGTGATGTCGGCGGCGTCGACCTTGCCGTCCAGATTCGCATCGGTGCCACAGACGGGTGTGCTGCCCAACCGCCGGACGACCGCCGGGACGTCCGCGGCAGTGATGCGGCCATCACAGTTGGCATCAGCCGGCGCGGCCGGTGTGGGGCTTGGCGTCAGCGTCGCCGACGGAAGGGATGTCGATGTCAATGTCGGCGTCTGCGTGCTTGTGGCCGTTCTCGTTGGCGTATCATTGGGTATCGAGGTAGTCGTCGGCGAGAATGTTGGCGCCTGGGTGATCGTCGGTGTCTGGGTATTGGCAGGTGTCTGCGTATTGGTAGGTGTCGCGCTGAGGCTTGGCGTTGGGGTCATCGTCGGCGTAGCGGTGATGGTCGGCGTCGACGTCGGTGGCTCGGTGCACGGTGCGGCTGGCGGGATGTTCGTGCATCCCAGTGCCGGATCGCACGCGTCAAGCGTGCACTCGTGGCCATCGTTGCAATTCTCGAACTCGCAGAATGCCGAGCAATTGGTTGCGGAGCCGGGAGATGCCGGCTGACAGCTCTGGCCGGTGCCGTTGTCGCATTCTTCAGGAAACTCGACGATCCCATCGCCGCATTTTGGACAGGGGATGAGGCAGGTCGGGTTGATCGACCCCGCGCAGGTATCCACCGGAATCAGTTCGGTTCCAATGGTGAGGGCAAGCGTGGCGCCGGTGCCGTGGCCGCCTGAGGTTGGCGTTCCAGCTCCGGTTCCGGCCGAGTAACCTGTGCCGCCGCTTTTCACGCTCAACGCGGTCACCCCCGTGGAAACGGTCGCAGTCACATTTATCGTGCAACCCGTGCCATGCCCACCCGAGGCCGCCAGCGGAGTGCCCGTCGTGTATCCCGAACCCCCACTAATCACGAACGCACTGAGCACGGCACCCGCGGCATCCACGGAAGCAACCGAAACTTTTCCCCCCGTTCCCGTCGCGATCGTGAGCACGTCCCCCACCCTATATTTTGTGCCGCCCGCCGCGACCGCTACACTGGTGATGGTGTTCATGGTGACAGCGGTCACCGTCGCTTGACCGCCTGTGCCCCCAGCGATCGTCAGCACGTCGCCGACTACGTATCCAGTGCCCGGGGATACCGGTGTTACCGCGACGATCACGCCGCCAACCGCGGGCAGAATCGAGCCAGTCAATACCGGAGGGTTGCGGCTGGGGTATGTCAACATGTTAACTCCCGACACACCGGAGCCCGTCGAATGCGCGTCCACCTTCCCGAAGATGTTGATCTGTTCGTTGGCCACAAAGTCGTTCTCGCCGCCGTCACCCGGTGCGCGCGCGAGGACCGCACCGCCGGCCTCGACGGTGATCGTGCAGGCAGTGAAGCTCGTATTGCCGCCGTCACCGGGCGGGTTCACCGCGTTCCCCAGAGCTCCAGTCGCGTCCACCGTTCCGAGAATATCGATGGTTCCCTGCCTGTTGCCACTCCCTCCGATGTCGGCCTGACCACCGGCGCCGCCAGGGCCGCTGCCACTCACGTCGAGAATCGGGACGAGCGCCCCCAGTGTCACGTCAGTGCCCGCGCAGAACTCCACGCAACCACCCATCCCACCACCACTCGCATCAATCTTTCCCTGTACGTTGGCGGCAAGGTTCGGTTCCAAGCACACCATTCCGCCACAACCCGTGAAACCGTTGCTGCGGGCCGAGACCGTGGCGTTGCTCTGAATGATCGTCGAGCCCTGCGATGTCAGCGAGATCATGCCGCCGCCGCCATCCAGCGCCTCGCCTACGGTCCCCGCCGTGCCTTCCGCTTGAATGCCGCCGGCTACGACGATGTCACCGAAGTCTGCCGTGACGGTCACCGAACCACCGCATCCGCCGCCGCCTGTCAACGGTGGGCCACCCTGCGCGCTCAGCAATCCGAGCAGGTTGATAGCGCCATCGGCGGCGCGTGTTGCGGCAAGACCGCCTTCCACCTGGATATCGCCCCCGAGAGCGGCGTCGCCGGTGGCATTGACGCTGATTCCCTGCAGGTTCACGGTGGTGCCAGCGGCAATCATCACTGTTCCGCCGCACGAACCGCTCGCGGTGATCTGGTCGTTCAGCATCAGCTGGCCGTCGGCGCTCAGATCGATCTCGCCCCCGCCAGCCATGTTCCCACCAGTGGCGGAGATTTCTCCGTTCTTGGGCATGCTGATGTCGGTCCCGGCGTTCAGCTGGATCGTCCCCCCGCTAGCGTCGGCTTGATTCGGGAGTTGATTGGCTTCGAGGTGACCGGCCACGTTGATCTTGCCATCCGCGTTGATCGCGATGCTGCCGGCTGCGGCATTGCCTGAGACATCGATGCGACCGTTGGCGCCGCTGACGCTGTTGCGCTGGATGTCGACGTCGCCTGTGGTGTTGATCGTGATCATGCCGCCTTGATCACCCGGCGACGGGCGATTGCCTCTGCCGTCGATAAATCCTCCCGTCGCCCCCGGGGCAATGGTTAGGCTCCCCGCATTGAGCGTGACGTTAGAGCTATTGATGTCCAATATGCCAGTGCTGCTGATGATGACCGCGCGGGTTCCGAAGTCGAGGGTACATCCGTCGCCAATCTGCAAAGTCTTGGCGATCGTGCATGGGGCGCTGGTATTCGGACAATTCGTCGGATCTGCCGCGATGATGTCGGCGGCGGTGCACAGCGTCTGCGCCCGGGAGGCGGCGGCCAGCGCCAAGAGCATTCCCCCCGACAAGACCAGGATGGCCCAGGCGCGTTGACCGCGGCGGAAACGATCTGTGGGGGGATCCGCTACCCGGTTACCGCGCACAGGCAACCCCATTGAAGGCGCATTGGACCGGGGGGCGATGCCACGGCTGCCCAAGGTTTCCGGTGCCGCTGTTCCCGCCCTCATCGGCCAGCGCCATCCCATGGATCACCAGTCCGTCGTACCCGTTCCCCACCGCTTGGTTGTTGCGTAGGACCCAGTTGCCACCTTCGCCAACGATGCCGTTCTCGATATTGTCAGTGGCGACACAGCCCTCGACGGTGATGTCCATGCCGTAGAGATACACGCCGTCGGCGGCGGCCCCGCTCGCCACGCAGTCGCTCACGCTGATCGACATGCCCGAGATGCTGAACCCGGTCCCGCCACTGCCCTGTGACGTGTTGCCGTTCCCTGGGATACCCACACCGCCGCGCGTCGCCATCACGAAGTAGCCGTAACGTTTGCTATTGAGCGCGCGGGAGCCCGTGATCCGGAAGTCATGCCCGCCCAAGGCGAACCCGTCACGGCCTGAGTTGAGCACCTCACTGGCGTTTATCCAGTAGTTGCTCCCGTGCACCCGCACGCCGTCACGTTGGCTGCCCGACGCCACTATACTGTCCAACATGGCCAGTGAGCTGTCCCCTTGCGCGACCACGCCATCGCGAAAGCCCTCAAGGTGGGCCGCCTGCCCGGTGCTCACCACACGGGCGCCGCCGGTTCCGCCGTACAATACCCACACTCCGGCCCCTTTGCCGGAACCGCGCAACGTCTTCCCGCGCAAATCAATGGTGATTCCCGCGACGTCGCCGGCACGCACAATCAACCCGTTCGCCGGGCAGATCGTGCTGGTCACCGGATCGTCACTCAGGACGACATTACTGACGACCGTGTCGCCGCAGGCACAGGGCACGTCCTGCCCTTGCACGTTGTCGCCGCACAGCTTGGCGTGGACCAGTGTCGCGTCCATCAGCAGGAGCAGGAGGGCGCTCAGAGCCCACCCCGCGACTCGTTTGCAACGGCTGTCCATCTTTTGCAGCGGCATGACTGTGGACATCTTCAATACAGGGCGGGGAATGTACGTCGTCCGCCACCCTTTCGCAAGCGCGAAAAGGGTGGCGTCAGCCACCCATCAACAGAGCCCAGCCGCACAGCGCCGCACCCGCAAGCGCGTTGATGAATGCGACCACAAAGAGCCATCGCCGTTGGGTCAGCGCCGTGATCGAGGCCATCGAGATGGCGATTTGCAGAAAGATCATGGCACCCGCATAGAGGCTGTGCGGCTTGTTCAACTGCTGCGCTTCGAGCAGCGCGTGTTCCGAAGCGGCGTCGAAAGCGCGCGCCTTGGCCATCAGCTCGTCCTTCTCCGCGGTGTACTTCTTGACCCGCTCGTCGAACTGCTGCGCCCGTTCCGGCGTGACCAGCTCCTGCGCCAGCTCCGTGAGATGTTGCTTGGTGCTTACCGCTTGATAGTGGTTCCACTCGTTGGTGGCTTCGGACTTTCGCAGCACCGCTTCGTTTTTCGTCAGCAGCACTTCGTTCATGAGGTGGCTGCCGGCAAAGCCAACGACTGCGCCGAGGGCCGCGAGGATGGCCGTAAAAATGGCGACCCACTGCCCCAACGGCGTCGTGCCGTGACTTTCGTGCGGAACGTGCAGCTCTTCTTCGCTCATCGCCCTTTTCCCTCCACGCATGTCCAAGCTGTCTCACGACGACGCATGAAACGAAGCGCGTCAGGTGTAGCACAGTTCGCAAGAAGGCGACGATCAAACAAGGGGGAGAACAGGGCACGAACGCAGACGCACGACGTGCCTGAGCTGCAACGCGCAGAGCACGCGTCTCTGGAGGGATGAGGAAACGCTCGACAACCCGCCGAGCGACGGAGTCGTTATGATGAAGGGTCTCGCCTGAGGCTAAGCAGCCTGTCGGACTTGGCAGTGCCTAGCGACCAATCCTGCCCTGGGGCTCCCCGAAGCGGGGAGCGGGGCATAGAAGAGGCGCCGGCCGCAGGCTCTAGTCGGCGTCGTCGGAATCGCCGTCGTCGCCGTCATCGCCGGAGTCCTCCGCCGGGACGACCGAGGTCTTACTCAAGGCGGAACCGAACGAATTAGTTCCTGTTGTCTGCAGCGCGCGCACCGGCGCCACCCGGCTCAACAATATGAGAATTCCGACAGCCATCACAACCAATCGAGACGTGTGTTTCATAAGACCTCCAGTTGAGAAGTCGATTGAGGGAGCAAGACGTGGACCGGATGGGTTGGGAGGAGAATCGTTTCGAAAGAGCCGGA
>CAZTDK010000403.1:0-6207 GCA_964611965.1 uncultured Binatia bacterium (SeqCode)
GATCGGCTGCGCGGGCAGCTTAACGGAGTTGTCCACTAAATCGGGGCAAGACCACGCTCGCGCCCCCTCCCGGTAGGAACCGCTATGATTGGCTCGATCGTATGATATGTTTGCGGGCACGCACCGACGGACTAGCGGCGGCCACCGAGAGGTTGGCCGCACTGCTTTCGGGTGTTGCGCGGACCACACGTCCGCGCAGTGGAAGGGGCTAGCTCGATGTTACAGGCATCATCATCTGAATCTGACACCGCGGAAGATATCGCTTCTGATGTGGAGTTCTTTGCGTTCACCGACCGCGGTCCGTGGACGATTGATCCGGCACGCATCACCTGGCTGCCCGGTCTGAAGGCGCTGCGGGAGCAAACTCAAGCAGAGCTGCCGGACCTATTGCAAAGACGCCTCATGCCACCGCTCGGGCGCTTTCTGGAAACCGCCTACCGTATCGGCGGCGCGCTCCTGGCGTGGCGGCTGAAGGAGCAGCGACAAGGCGGCGCCGTCTCGCGCGCCGGCATCTCACGGCGCTTGCGCCAGGCCGCAGAGCCGCTCGGACCGGCCTACATCAAGCTCGGGCAGATCGTCTCGTCCGGCAAAGGCCTGTTTCCCGACGAGCTGGTCGACGAGTTCAAGCAGCTGCGCGATCAAGTCAAACCGGAGCCCTTCGACGTCGTGCGCCAGACCGTCGAGGAGGATCTGGGGCGTTCGCTCGACAGCGTGTTCTCCTCGTTCGATCGGGAGTGTCTCGCGTCCGCATCGATCGCACAGGTGCATTGCGCCACCCTGCGCACCGGCGAGAAGGTCGTCGTCAAAGTACAGCGGCCGCGGGTTGCGAAGTCGGTGCGACAAGACATCCAGGCGATGGCGTGGATCGCGCCGCATCTCGTCGGCCGCATCCCCGTCTCCGCGCTGGCCAATCCGCCGGCACTCGTCGAGCTGTTTGCCGAGACCATCATTGAAGAGCTGGATTTCCGCCTCGAAGCCGAGAACATGCTCGACATCGCGCGCATCTTCGCCGAGGCGAACCAACGCATTATCGTCGTCCCGCGGCCACACCCCGAGCTGGTGACCAAACGCGTATTGGTGATGGAGCGCCTCTCCGGCTTCACGTACCAGGACGTGGAGGCGATGAAGGCCGCCGGCATCGACACCACGGCGATGCTGCAGGCATTGATCATCTCGTTCCTCGAAGGGGCGATGATTTACGGTGTCTTCCACGGCGACCTGCACGGCGGGAACCTGTTCGTCATGCCGGAGGGCCGCATCGCGCTGTTCGATTACGGCATTACGGCGCGTATGGATGAAGCCCAACGGCTGGCCTTTCTGCGCCTCATGATGCTCGGTGCGGCCAACGACATCCGCGGCCAGCTCGAAGCCTATCGCGACCTTGGGGCGCTGCGCGCCGACGCCGATCTCGATGCCATCATCCGCGAGCTCAAGCTCGATCAGCCGGTCGTCGATCCGACCAAGTTATCGAGCGCGGAGCTGGCGCACGAAATCCAGTACGTCACCAAGGCATTGATCGGCTACGGCGCCAAGCTGCCCAAGCCGCTGATGGTGTTCGTGAAGAATATGTTGTTCATCGACGACGCCATCGCGCACCTGGCGCCGGAGATCAATCTCTTCGACCAGGTGGTGCAGATCTACACCTACTTCGCGGAAACCCACGGCGAACGCATGGTGGCGGAATCGGGGATCAGTCCGGGGCAAAGCAGCTTGGACCTCACCGGCTTCAAGGCGTCCATCGGCCTCTCGAAAGACGTCGAGTCGCTGACCCACCGCGATTTGCAGAAGCGGCGCGAGATCATCCGCGCGCGGCTAGACGAGGCCCGCGAGCGGCCGCGGGCGTGAGGCTCTGCTCGGAAACGCCCACATCCGCGATCACCGGTTCCCGCCGTAGTTTGGGTCGCTCGTGCTCGAGTGCACCCGTGCCGGCCCGCAGCTCGCTTGCCTGCTGGCCGATGGCTACCGCGGAAGCGGTGAGCAGGCGGCGCAAGCCGGGCGTCTCCGCTTCCTTGGCAAGCATCGCCACACAGCGAGCGGTTTCGGCAAGCTTGAACGCTGCCATCTTGATCAACTCGTCATCGCGGATGTTCGTGCTGCTCACTGGGCTCATCGCCTCCCGCACATAGGCGTGGGCAAGCGCCGTACCAGGCCGCATGGCGACCATCGGCTGCCGCGAGGCTGCGCCGGTGTAAAGTGGACTGCACACTCACGCGGCCGGGACTGTGCAGTCCACTTTACAGCCAGCCAGGGCAGCACCCGGCCAGCGCATTTCTCCCAGCCGGTTGAGCCGCGCAAAAGCTTCCGATAGATTCGCAAGCGGTTGGAGCGCCGCCATGCCGAGCAGTGAGGAACTTTACGATCAGGCCGTCGATTGTGTCGCCGAGGGCAAACTCGCCGAGGCGGTCGCGAAATACCAGGCGGCGGTGGCGCTTGATCCGAGCTTCGCCGACGCCTGGGAAGGGTTGTCGATGGCGCTGGCCGATCAGGAGCAGTGGGACGCCGCCATCAACGCTGCCAAGAAGGTGGTCGAGCTGACCCCCAACGAGCAGCTCGGCTACACCAACGTCTCGCGTATCTATCAACGGGCCGGCAACGTCCCCGACGCCGAGGCGTGGGCGGCCAAGGCCCGCGTCCTCGACTGGAAGCAGCAGCTGAAAGAAGGCAAGCCGACGTAGCACTCAGGATTTAGAGCTGTGATCAAATCGCAACTTACACCGGATTCCGCGCGGGTAACGCCCGCAGCGACCAGCGGGAGCGGCCACTAGAAACACGCCGGTCGCAGGCCTCAGGACTGTTTGCACGACCACGGACGGAATCGTCGCGATCTCACCATCGCCTTGGCCATCACCGCCGGCTACTGCGTGGTGGAGTTCATCGGTGGCTGGGTCACCAACAGTCTGGCGTTGCTCTCTGACGCCGGCCACATGTTTGCCGACGTCGGGGCGTTGAGCATCAGTGTCTTCGCGTTGCGCCTGGCGCAGCGACCGCCCACGGCGAGCAAGACGTTCGGGTATCATCGTGGGGAGATTCTCGCGGCGTTCGTGAACGGGTTGGTGCTGTGGCTGATCGTCGGGCTGATCACGCGCGAGGCCTACGAACGTTTCTTCGCGCCCCCGGCGGTGCGCAGCGCCGGCATGATCGCCATCGCCGTGGTCGGTCTCGGCGTCAACCTCGTCAGCATGTGGGTGTTGCGGCGTTCCCACTCCACCAGCCTCAACCTGCGTGCCGCATTCGTGCACGTGGTGGGCGATGCGCTCGGATCGGTCGGCGCCATCGTCGCCGGGATTGCAATCCTCGGCTGGAATTGGACACTGGCCGATCCGCTGGTCAGCATCGGCATTGCGTTGCTCATCTTGATCAGCTCCTGGGGAATCGTCCGCGAATCGGTCGACATCCTCATGCAAGGCACCCCGCGCGAGATGCGCCTCGCCGACATCGAGCAGTGCCTGCGCGGGGTCCCGGCGGTGTGCGAAGTCCACGATTTACACGTGTGGACGCTGACCTCGGGGCGTTACCTGCTCAGCGTCCATCTCGTCATCGACAACGCCGCCGCCGCCCTGCCGGACACCACGCGCCGGGTGATCGACACGGCGCAGACCCAGCTGCGCGAGCGCTTCGGCATCGGTCACACGACCGTACAGGTCGACGCGGGCGGCACGTGCAGCGAGGAGTTTCGCGGACACTGAGACGGCTACGGCTTGGGGGCGTGAGGGGGTGAGCGGCATAAATTCCGCCAGTCCCGCAAGCCACCAGGCCTCCCCTAAAATCTGTCCGCAATCCAATAGACGCTGCGCTCCGGCGGAAGCAGGCGGAGAAAAATGTCCTCGGCCTCGAGCTCGGCGGTGGGGATGCCCAGCTTGGCGGCCAGGCGTTCCGGCGAGATGATGCGCCACATCCAGAAGACGTCTTCGACGGTGTACAGGTTGAGGCCGCGGGCACGCAGCTGCTCTTGCACGGCGGGGGCAATGGCGAGTTGCGCGAGGGTACCCGGCAACGCCGCGGCCTCGTTCGCATGCAAGCGGCAGATGAGCTGCACGAGCGCATCCTCGTGACCCGGCAGGCAGCCGTGCTCCATGACGAGATAGAAGTCGTAGAGCGTGGTGCCACGCGCGTAGGCGACGATCGCGTTGCCGTCGCGCGCCACCAGGAAGTCCTCGCGCGGATTACCGGCATAACGCAGCTGCCCGCTCCAGTAGCGCGGGTCGCGTACCGTTGGGCCGCTGAAAGGCGCATTGTAGTGCGCGTAGATGTGCATCACGGCATCGAGGTCCGCGGCCGCGAACGGGTCGAGCGCATAGCGGCCAGCGGCGGCAACACGCACCGTGTCCATGAACACCAGATGGCGGACGTGACTCATCCATCCCAGCCGCCCGTAGAACGGCAGGCGTGTGGCGAACAGCAGCGACAGATCGAGCTCGTGCTCCTGCATGGCCCGCACACCACGCGTCAGCAACTCCCCGGCAAGGCCGTGCTGGCGGTACTCGGGCAAGGTGAAGACGTTCCCCACGCCGCCAACCTCGACGGTGACACCGCTGAGGCGCACCGACTTGCGGAAGATCTGGAAGGTACTGACGATGCGGCCGTGGTCGACCGCGACAAAACACAAGTCATCGCGGAACGCCGGGTCGTGGTGAAAATAGCGGGCAAAGAAATCGCGATCGCCGAGCCAGTGTTGCAGCAGGTCGAGGACGGCGTCCTGTTCGCCGGACTGGATGGTGCGCAACTCCATGGATACTGATTCGTGCTCGTGAATCGTGCTCAGGGCGCCTCTTCAGTGTGGCGCGCTCTCCGCCAGGTCACGAAAGGCAAAACTCTGGCTGACTCCGGCAAACGGTTTGCCGTCCACTTCGACGTATGGGTACACGAAGTAGTTGACCGTCCCGCCATCCTGATGCGGGGCGAGCGTCACGTCACGGCCGATGCTCATGCGGACGCGGTTGGTATCCAGTGCGCCGAAGAAGTAATCGCGCTTCTTGGGAAACTTGCTGGCTTCCGAGCTGTCCACCGGCACCCAACCGAGCCCTTCGAGATAGAATGCGGCCCAGCAGTGATAGCCGCCGATTGCGCCCTCCTTGTCAGCGGGTATCGGCAAACCGATCTCGAACTTTGCCGGAATGCCGACCGAACGGGCCATGCCGATCAGCAATGAATGATAGTCGGTGCAATTGCCGCGCTTGTTGTCGCAGGCCCAGATAGCGTCGCCATGTCCCCACCCGGTGCCGCTCTTGTCATAGTGGAGATGGGTGGTGACGTACTCATAGATGGCGCGGGCTTTGTCGACGTCGCTGTCCTTCCCTTGGGTGGCTTCGCGCGCCACGTCGGCGATCTTGCCGTCGAGCGGCACCAGACGGTCCGGCTTGCGGAAGCGCTCGAGGAGTCGCGCGTTCTCCTGCTCCGCACGCGGCGTCGCCGGCACGGTGCCGGGGCGGTTGACGTACTCTCGCCGGATCACGTCGAAGGTCATGACGATATCGAGGTTACCGCCGGACGGCGGCGGGCCTTCGAAGTACAGGATGCCGTTGCCATACTCGGGCTCCTGCTTGGCTGTCTGCGGATACGGCGAGGCGACGGACATGTTGGAAATCGTCTGCCACGTGTCCGACTGAGGAGACGGCAACCAGACACGCACCGTCTTCGCGTCAACCGGGAGGCCGCTGATGCTAGCGGTGTAACGAATCTGGAAACGGCGCTCGTGCGGCTCGGTCGAGGCGATCGACGCCGCGCCCGTTGCCATCAGCATTCCAAGTACGCACGCGGCGCAGCTGATTCTCATCGTCACCTTCCTCCGTGAAGCCGTGATACAGAAGGCTGTGCACGAGATCGAGGATGGCGTCAACAACCGGCGTGCCGACTTGTTCGTGCCGCTTCACCCGTGGTAGAAATAGCTAGCCAATAGTCATTTGGGAGATTGAGCCAATGGCAACGGTCACCGCACTTGAAGCGAAGACGAGGTTCGGCACGCTCCTCAAGCGTGTGGCACGGGGTGAAGAGGTTGTGATCACGCGCCATGACAGACCTGTGGCCAGGCTGGTGCCCGAAGGCCAACGCAGGCTCTCGCAGGTGCAACAGGCGATCACCGATCTGCGCAACATTCGTCGGGGGATTGCCGTACGCACGGGCCGCAAGGCCACCCTCTCGGATGGCGAGGTGCGCGCGGCCATCGATGCGGGCCGGCTATGAACGCGCGCTTCGTGGCGGATGCATCGG
>CAZTDK010000404.1:0-6199 GCA_964611965.1 uncultured Binatia bacterium (SeqCode)
CGGCGCCAGCATGCTCCTGGTGCGGCCGCTGCTGCGCGCCAACGCGCGCCGCGAGCGGCGCGTTCACGTTCTCGTCTTCTTCATCTTTCTCGTGTCGAACGTCGGCGGCGCACTGACTCCGCTTGGCGATCCGCCCCTGTTCCTCGGCTTCCTCGAAGGGGTGCCGTTCTTCTGGACGCTGCGCCTGTGGCCGCAATGGCTGCTCACCGTCGCGCTGGTGCTGACCATCTTCTACCTCGTGGATCTGTACCACTGGCGTCACGAGGCGGTGCATCCACGGGAGGAGTTGGGATTCGCCGTCCTCGGTGGACAGAACTTCGTGTTTCTCGGCGGCGTAATCGGCGCGATTTTTCTGCCTACACCGTGGCGCGAAGCGGTCATGGTGTTGATGGGTGTGGCTTCTTATCAGTTGACCCGCGGGGAGATTCACAGCAAGAACGGCTTCGGCTTCCATCCGATCATCGAGGTGGCGACCTTGTTCATCGGAATCTTCATGACCATGATGCCGGCGTTGCTGATTCTCGAAGCGCGCGGCAGCCATCTCGGTCTGCATGCGCCATGGCACTTCTTCTGGGTCACCGGCGCGCTCTCGAGCTTTCTCGACAATGCACCCACGTATCTGACCTTCCTCTCCGCGGCCCGGGGTCTCGGGCTGCCCGCGGAAGTTGCCGGGGTGCCGGCCACGTTTCTCGCCGCGGTGAGTTTGGGGGCGGTGTTCATGGGCGCCAACAGCTACATCGGCAACGGTCCCAACTTCATGGTGCGCTCGATCGCCGAGCGCCAGGGCGTCAAGATGCCGAGCTTCTTCGGCTACATGATGTACTCGGGGTTGGTGCTGCTCCCGGTGTTTGCGATCGTCACGATGGTGTTCTTCCGCTGAAATCGGTGGTCCGCCCGTGAACGCCGCCTACTCCCGGTCCGTGCCGGTACCCTTTCGGAGCAAAGTGAGGGCACTCGTCGCCTCGCGCGCAATCAGCACGGTAATTTGATCGTCAGCGGCAAGCTGCGAATCGGCGGTTGGAACAGCCTCGCTGAGCCGCCGTCGCAACATAACGATGATGGCGCCCGGAGGGAGCCCAAGCTCCCGTACCTGCTTGCCATCGAAGGGCGCTCCAGGAGCGATAGTAAAGTCGAGAAGCAGCGTCCCGTCGAGATCCGGAGGATTCTGCGCGCGCACCAAATCGCGCTCGAGGAGGGCCTCATACACCGGCCGGTCACCCAGAAAATCGGCGATCCCATATGCTGTCAGGCAGGCAACGAGGAGCGGCAACACGAGAGAATAGTTTCCGGTCATCTCGACCATGAGTACGATGCCCGTCAGCGGCGCGCGGACGATGGCCGTGAAATAAGCAGCCATTCCCACCACAGCGAAGAGGTGCGGACGACTGAGCGCTTCCGGAAGAAACGCGCTGGCCAGCGCACCGACGCCCAAGCCGATTGCCGCACCGAGGACCAACAGAGGCGCGAAGATGCCGCCGGGAGCACCGCATCCGTAGCTCAACATGGTGAGGCCAAAACGCACCGCGAAGAACGCGCCGAGCGCCGGCAGAGAGAGTTGGCCATCCAGCATGCTTTCCACGAGGTGGTGCCCGCCACCCACTGCGATCGGTACGAAGAGCGCAACCCCACCCACCACCAGCCCGACCAGTCCGCCCGTCATCCAGGGCGGCCACTTCCTGAGGTGATCGAAGAGATCGAGGCTGCGTACCAAGGCGCGATTGAACGCCACTCCCAATAACGCGGCGAACACACCGATGAGCAGCGCGAACGGCAACAAGCTGATGGGTGGGATGGGTTCGGTTTGCACGTGAAAGATCGGCAACTGCCCCGTCAGGATACGAGTGGTGATGTCCGCCACACCGCAGGCGATCAACGTGGCGGTAAATACGCCCGGGGAGAAGTCGCGCTGAACTTCTTCGAGGACGAAAACCAGACCTGCCAGCGGCGCGTTGAAAGCAGCTGCCAAACCGGCACCAGCGCCAGCGGCGATCAGCGTGCGGCGCTCACGCACGGTACAGGAGAACCAGCCGCTTACCATCTGCCCCACGGCCGACCCCATTTGAATGGTCGGGCCCTCTCGTCCCAACGCCAGGCCGGCACCGATGCCGGCAACGCCGCCAACGAACTTGACCCAGAGCACGCGCCCCCAGAGCATGGGGCTGAGGCCGTGAAGAACCGCCTTGACGTGTGGGATGCCGCTTCCGGCCGCCTCCGGCGCGAAGTGCCGAACCAGGTAGACGGCCACGGCCCCACCAAAAGCAGCGAGCGCGAGTGGCAGCGGAAACGCCCAGAACGTGTGGCCATGAACATAGGCCACGAGTCCGTCGCGGATGCCATCGGCCTCTTCCAGGGCGGTGCGGAACGCTACCGCGACGAGGCCTGCAAACAAACCCACCAGGAGCGCGCGCGGCAGCTGCCGGCGGCGCTGCTCGTGAGCGCGCAGGAAGTCGCGCATCTCACGCCGCACGATTTGCGGCGCTGCCGCCGTGCGCCCTTGGACTTCCCTGCCAAGATCCTCAGTCATCGCCACCAAAGTATTCGCACAAACAGTCGGCCGTGTCAGCGCAGGCGCGGCAAACGTATTGAGAGCGCGCGTCGGCTTGGAAGCGGGCTTACATTTGCCCCTTTCGTCCGGGGACAGTTTCAAGCTAGTATGCCCGCTACAATAAGGAGGCACGCGTGCGGTGGATTTTCTGCAAGGGCAAGTCGGCTGAGGGCAGTCTCGCAGGACAGCGGTCGGGCGACGCCGGGGGCGTGACGTCGGTCAAGGGTCTCCACGTGCTGCTGATCGACGACGGCGATACGCGCGACTTTCTCGCCAACACGCTGCGCCATTACGAAGCCGAGGTCACCGCCGTCGGAACGGTTCGGGACGCGCTTGCCGCCTTGGAGCACACGGACCCGAAGGTGCTGGTCTGCAACTGCGACCTCAACGATGTCGATGCCGCGCTGCTGGTAAAGGCCCTGCGGCAACTGGAGGCGACGCAGCAACGCCGCATCCCAACGATCGCCGTGGGCGCGGACACCGGCCGGCGCCGGTCGACCCTTGGCGTCCACATCAGCTTGCCGCGACCGTTGAGCGCGCAAACCCTCGTCACCACCATCAGCAAGCTCGCCCTCGCTCAGCCGGCGTGACGCCCGTGGCAGGGGCGAGAACCTGTGGTCCGTTGAAAAATGCACCCACGCAGGCAGGGACGCCTGCGCCACTGCCTTTGGAAGCGGTTTGGAATCCGGTGGCGCAGGCGTCCCTGCCTGCGCGTCAGGCCCCTCTTCAACAGGTCTTAGAGCTCGATCTGGGCGCCGAGCTCGATGACTCGGTTCGGCGGAATCTCGAAATACGCGGTTGCCGACGGGGCGTTGCGCGCCAGCAATCCATAGAGCCGCTTGCGCCAGCGGGCCATCTTTGAGCGTCCCGAAGGTAAGAGCGTCTCGCGCCCCAGCACGAACGTCGTCGACAGCATGTCGAAGCGCAGCCCGCGTGCCTGACAGAGCGCGAGGACGTGGCTGATGCGCGGCGTCTCCATAAACCCGAAATGTGCCACGACGCGGTAGAATCCTTGACCGAGCTCGGAGATCTCGAGACGCTCGCGATCATGCACTTCGGGGTGTTTCTCGGACACGATCGATAGCAGCACGACCCGCGTGTGCAGCGTCTTGTTGTGCTTCAGATGATGCAGGAGCACCGGCGGCACGCCATCGGCAGAAGAGGTCATGACCACTGCGGTCCCCTCGACGCGATAGGGCTTCGACAGCACGAGGTCGCGCAGGAACAACTCGATCGGCAAGCTAGCTTCCGCAAGAATGCGGCCCAACTCGCTGCGCCCGCGCTTCCAGGTGGTCAGAACGGTGAAGACGGACAAGCCGACGACCAACGGAAACCAGCCTCCCTCAACAACTTTGGGAAGGTTGGCCGTGAAGAACGACAGATCGAAGAGCAGAAAGGTTGCAACCACGGCGCCGGCCTTGCCGACCGACCAGTGCCAGCACTCGCGCGTCAGGACGTAGAAGAGCAGCGTCGTGACCGTCATTGTGCCGGTGACGGCAATGCCGTAGGCACCCGCCAGGTTGCTCGAGCTCTTGAAGCTCAACACCAGAAAGACGCACGCCCCCATCAGCGACCAGTTGATCTCGGGCATGTAGATTTGCCCCACCGCATCGCCCGAGGTGTGCACGATCGTCAAGCGCGGCGCGTAGCCCAGCTGCACCGCTTGCTGCGTCAGTGAGAAGGCGCCGGAGATCAGCGCTTGCGACGCGATGATGGTCGCCACGGTCGACAAGGCCACCAGCGGGTACAAGGCCCACGCCGGCACCAGCTGATAGAACGGATTGGTCACCGGCACCTCGGCACTGAGCAACAGTGCGCCTTGCCCGAAGTAGTTGAGAAGGAGGGCGGGAAACGCCACCGCGTACCATGCCAGGCGAATCGGCTTCGCCCCGAAGTGTCCCATGTCGGCGTACAGCGCTTCACTACCGGTGACACAGAGCACCACCGCACCGAGGGCCAGAAAGCCCGTCGTGCCATGCGCCGCGAAGAAGCGCAGGGCGTAGATCGGATTGACGGAGGCCAAGACGGAGACATGCTGCGGGTGCTGCGTCAGAATGGCGGCTAGCCCGAGGCCGCCTATGGTGGCGAACCACACCAGCATCGCCGGGCCGAACACCGCGCCAATGCCCGCCGTGCCACGGCGCTGGACAACGAACAGCGCCACCAGGAGAACGACCGACACCGGCAAGATGAACGGCTCGAAGGCATCGGTGGCAACGCGCAGTCCCTCGACCGCCGAGAGCACCGAGATCGCCGGCGTGATCACGCCGTCGCCATAGAGCAGCGCGGCGCCGAATAGCCCGACCAGCAGCAACCCGTTGCGCCGCGCTCCGCCGTTGGAGCCTTTCGGTGTCACCAGCGCCAACAGCGCCAGGATTCCACCTTCGCCGTCGTTGTCGGCGCGCATCAAGAACATCAAATACTTGATCGACACCACCATGGTGAGCGACCAGAACACCAACGACAAGATCCCGAGGACGTTTGGCGCGGTGACGGCGAGCGCATGATCACCGACGAAGCATTCGCGCAGCGCGTAAAGCGGCGAAGTGCCGATGTCGCCGTAGACCACCCCCAGTGCTCCCAACGCCAGGCCGAGGAGCGGCCCTTGCACGTGAGTCGGCTTGGACGCGGCGCGCAGTGTCGGATTCAGATAGACGCGCACGTCCCCCTCGACGCCGCGCCCTTCGGGCTCGGCAGCCTCAATACTCATCCGCCCGGATCGCTCCCCTGGTTGTCAGGTTGACCGCTGCCTCAGTACGCCGTCCGCAGCGCGATTTCAATGCATAAGTGTCGTACCGAGGCTCGAATTTGCTGGCTCGGTGACAACGTTGCGCTATGCAGCGGCGATGCGCGTCACCGCCCCGTTGCAAGACATCTGCACCAACAAGTCCCGTTCGAGGTCCGAGAGCCAGCCCTGGTCCCCGACAGCGACAGCTCCCCGCATCGTGGCCATCGTTCTCACCCGTTACAAAGCAATGGGGAGCCATTCCGGCTCCCCATTGCAGACTCGCAGCTCCAGCATCGCTAGCACCGTACGCCAGAGACGTAGGTGCTTTGCCCGGGCGAAGTCTATTGCTTGGTAGCCCGTGCTGATGCACTCATCGGTGGGCCGAATGCCGCCTCCGTAAACCCTGCGGTGCCGTGCGGAGCGGCCGACGAATGCAGCGCGTATTCCGGATACGCCGGGACACCATGTTCATGTAGATCCAGGCCAAGGTATTCCCCTTCCTCGGACACCCGGAGAATGCCGAACGCGTTGATCGCCAACATCATCACCATCGTGGTCACGAACGTCGCGCTCACGATCGCTGCACTGCCGATCACCTGCGCAATGAGGACCGTAAATCCGCCACCGTAGAACAACCCCGTCAGCGGTGCAGATGCATCAGCCCCCAATGGACCGGTTGCACCAAATTGACCGGATGCGAACAGCCCAAGCGATAGCGTACCCCAGATACCGCAGATACCGTGCACGGGGACCGCGCCGATGGGGTCGTCGATGCGCAGATACTCCAGCACATCTACGCCGACGACGACAATCACGCCGGCAGCAGCCCCGAGCAGGACCGCGCCGGTTGGCGAGACCCAGTAGCAGGGACATGTGATGGCCACGAGCCCGGCGAGGAATCCGTTGACCGTAAAACTCACGTCCCA
>CAZTDK010000405.1:0-6192 GCA_964611965.1 uncultured Binatia bacterium (SeqCode)
CCCTTCACCGCCAACTGCGGCGCGGGCTGCAGTGTGACGACGTGTAGCTGCACGCAGTCCAACTTCTACTGGTCGGCTACCACCTACGCCAGCGGTCCTGGCGGCGCGTGGTGGGTGTTCTTCAGCAATGGGGACGTGGGCACCAGCGGTAAGGTCAGCAACTTCTACGTGCGTGCAGTGCGTAGCGGCGTGTGACCTCGGAGCGCGATGCCCCACCGCCATGGCCCGGCGCCGTTCCACACTCTGGTTGCGACACCGGCCGGCGGCAACGGAGTTGCCTGCCGCCGCCGAGCACGCGGCGCAGGAGATCGACTTGACATGCTTGCTCGGCTGGATCCGGGCGCTCAAGCGGACACGGTCTGAGCAATGATTGCCGGCGAGGGGACTCAGCTCATTCAACGACCTGCGAAGGACATCTATGAGTTCGTCCTCGACCTCGAGAAGTATAAACTGGCGGATCTCAAGATCGGCAGGGTCCGTTCCGTCACGTGGCACGACAACTCGGCGGAGGTTGCCTACAGCGGGCGCTTCCGTGGCCTGCCGACGCCTGTGATGCGGCAGGTCATTACCGTGCAACCGTATCGGCGGATCGATGTCCGATCGAAGCCGGGAACATTCGCGGAGCGCGTCAGCCGCTTTCACGGTGTGTTCACCTTCGAGGATCTCGCCGGCGGTGCGACCCGTGTGTTCCATCGTGAAGAGCTGATCTTTCCTCCGCCGCTCAGCTGGTTCATCGAGCCGCTGCTCCGAGGTTGGCTTGCGAACGATACGCCGCAGGAGGTCCGGCGGCTTAAGGCCTTAGTGGAGGCCGTTGCGCCGCCGCCTCCCGACACATCGACAGTACGACGCGAACTGGGCCCGCGCGGTACGGCTCCAGCACTGCCGCAATCGCACTGAGCACGTTGGGCAGCCGCCGGCGATACACCACCGCCACCACACTGTTGTGTCGAATGCAGATCAATCCCACTGTACACGTTGTTCATCGGTACGCCTCCTTGCCACGGGTTGGGTGTTGGCTTGCACCCTGCACCCTACAACCCATGGGCCGAGGCCTTCCAGATGGTACGCCGGCGGACGGCACGTTGCAGCGCTATTATCTCCAGGATAACTGGTCCTACGCTGTCGGCCCCGGGGGCCAGTCGAACGGTTTGAAATTCGACGTCGGCTGCGGCCCCGTGACCAACCTCGGCACGATTCCCTTGGGGTCCGTACGAGCCCCCCGAGCAGGACAACGACCAGGGCAACCCGGGGCCGGCGTATGCGTTCCCCACCCTTCTGGTGAACGTGCCGTTCGCACCGATCCCGACAGCGGCACAACTGAGCGCGCTCGCGCCCGCCCGCGCGCCGGCAGGCACCGTTGTCACGATCACCGGAAGCAATTTTTCGGGAGTCGTGGAGGTCAACATCGGCGGCGAGGCGCTCACTGACTTCGCCGTCCTGAGCGTCATGCAGTTACAGATCGCCGTGCCAGAGGGGCTGACCGGCAGCGTGCCCGTCGCGGTGCGCAACCCGGCGGGCTACAGCAATACGCTGACGTTCACCTACAAGTGAGCCGGAAGCAGTACGCGACCGGCAGCGCGCGTGCACGATCCGTTGATGTACACGCCGCACGGCGGCCTCCCGCCGTTACCGCACGGTGCCGCAGCCGGGCATCTGCGAGCAACCCAACGCAGCCCACAGCAAAGCCGTGTCGACACAGATCGTAAGGAACAACGCACCTTGCGTCGGCTCGACGCGCGCCGCCATGTTTCGTCGCCCTGTGGATTGCGCACCGGACCTTCTCTACAGGCGTGGTTCTACGCGCATACTCTTACGCTCTGACGCGGGTTGCAAGGATCGGTTATCCTACTGATCAACGAAACACTCGGCGGGGCCCGTAGCCCACGCGCGCCAGTGAAACACGTTTGCCGACGCTGATGGACTGATCAATGCCAAGTCAGAAATCTACGCATGCAGAAAGCCTGAGTCTGGTTTGCAAACAGAAAGGTGCGGTTCATTCCGACGGTGCGGCCACGGCCATACAGCCTACTGGGGCGGCGATCCTGGTGGTTGAGAATAGTCCAGAGGTGCGTCACTCCCTGGAATGGTTGTTGAGAGCGGAGGGCTATGTGGTCGTAACGGCGATCCACGGTCCCGATGCACTACGGAAGTTGCGGGCTGGGCTGCGTCCATGCCTCATTCTGCTGGACGTGGAGATGCCGGAGACGGACGGTGTTCAGTTTCGCCAAGCGCAACTGCAAGATCCGCAGCTGGCCAATATTCCCGTGGTGGTCGGCTCAGCGCTGGTGGATTCAGAGATACTCGCGACGCAGATCACCGCGACGTCGCACTTGGGGAAGCTGTTTGATCTGGAGGCAGTGCTGAGGCTCGTTGAAGCGCACTGTAGGCGGCGGCTTTCAACGAAGGCCCTGCAGGCTCAGCCGCAGCCCAGGGGGGGCCGGTGAGTCGTTGAGTGAGCGTTTGGGCGCGGTGATTGCGTTGGGTTCGTTTCGGGGGTCAGTCGAGCGTTCCTTGGCCCCTCCTGTTACCCAATCATCGGTGTGGATCACCGGACCTGGCCCACGACCCAGCCCGCGGGGACTCGGGGTCGCGGCCCATAACCGCCGCTCGCTACAACTAGACAACTAGCGAGGCGCGCCTCCGACCAACTGAAGCATGCGCGCCTCGCGCTGATGGCTGATCGCCGATGGCAGATGGCTCCGACGATCAGCGATACGCCATCTGCCATCAGCAGGCGCTTGAGGAAATGAAACTTGACTCACCAGCAACGACTTCTCAACCTCAAGCACCCCAGGCCGGTGCCGCCGTCGGGATTCTCCTGCAGCTGACGTTGAATGTTGCGTATCTACCGTGCCGGCATCGCCGCTGCGATCATGCTGGCCAGCTGCGCGACCGCGGGTCGAGACTTCGATATCACGCGCGTCCACGAACTGAAATCAGGCGTGACGAACATTGCGGACGCTGAGCGGCTGTTCGGCAAGCCGCGACTCGACCAGCTACTCCACCCAGTGCAGTACGTTACGCATCACGCTCCATCGTGGCCCGTCGTCGCGGCGTGGCTCGCCGTCCAGCCAGTACTCGCGCATGCGCTGCTCGAAGCCACTCGCCTTCTGCAAGTCCAGCCATTGGTCGATGAAGCGCACCAGCTCGCGTGAATTCGGCGGCATCAGGTAGGCCATCAACAACGGTGCACCGAAGTCGGTTGGGACCACGGCCGAAAATCCCGAGTGAGCCGCCGCCCAGGCGCGGGCCTGCTCGAGGGTCCAGAAGGCTGCATCGATACTGTCGTCGTTGAGCAGCACGTCGTAGTCGGGCACCACCACGACTTCGGCCCGCGGAAACAGCGCCCGCGCCAGTGGGATCATGATGTCGCTCTTGAAGGTTGCGATCCGCGCCCCCTTCTCCTTTTTGATCGCCGCCCCGTTCAAGAATCGCTTGGCGCTCTTGGAGCGGGCGATCAGTGCCAGCTGACTCTGCAGGTACGGCCTTGATGCGGTGACCCTCTGCAGTCGCTCGTTGGTCAGGTAGATGCCGCCGATCGCGAGATCGTAGCGCCCAGCCTCGAGATCGTCGTTCAGCGTCGCCCAGTCGGTGATCGGGGTCAACTCCAATGCGACGTTGAGGTCGTGCGCCAACGCGTATGCAAACGCGACGTCGTAGCCGACCAGCTGGTGGGCTGCGTTGAAATAGCTGAACGGAATGACATCGGGACCGTAGCCCACACGTAGCCGGCCGCTGTCTCGGATCCGTGCGATCGTCGGCTGATCACGCCGTGCGTCTCCAGCGGGCGGCGTGGGGTCGAGCGTCACCTCGACGGCGCGGGCGAGATCCGCGTCCAGAGTGAAATGCAGATACGGGTTTGGGTCCTTCTCGATGAGCCAGGGCCGGGCGGCTCGCCCACCCAGCGTGAGTCCGCCGAGCATCAGCACGCTGATGACGAGAGACCTCAACAGCCGGCGGGGCTGTACATTGACCACGCCATAGTACGACAGCGGCACCAGAATGGTGATGAAGGCGAGCCCCATGGTCGACACCAGCACCTGCGGGTAGCGGGTCAGGGTCATCATCCCGACATAGAGCAGCTGTGTGTTTGCGGGGAGACCCAGCCAACTCGACATGAACCCAACGGCGGCGACGGTCGAGACTGGGGTGCCTACGGTCGACAGGAGGGTCATCGGCGGCAGGCTGATCCAGGCCACGTCCGACACGACGACGTGGAAATAGAACGCGGCGAACACCATGAACAGGAACACGAACAGATTACCAAGCTGGGCAATCGGATAGCTCACCGCCATGGTGGTCGAGATGATCTCGTCGCGGTCCGCATCCTCGACCCGGCAGCGTGCCGCCAGGCGCTCGGTCATTTGCACCAGGAGCGGCACCGCGGTCACCGGTAATGACGTGACCACGGCGATCACCAGCGCGCTTTGCAACTCCTTGAGCAGGGCGCGGTAGCTGATCGGCACGAGCGACGCGATGAGCGACGGGATTACCCACAGGGCCAGGATCAGGGAGCCGCCGAAGAACAGGCCGACATACAGGAGCAGGCTGCTGAGTCGCGACACCTGGATCGTTCCCGTGAGGTCCGCGAACAAAGCGAATACGCCGAGCGGCGCAAGGCGTACCACCCAGCTCCAGATGGTGACGCTGGCGCGCCGTATTACCTCGAGGCCGGTCAGCAGTCCTTGCTTGTTCTCGATGCGCTGCATCGCAATGCCGTAAAAGACGCTAAACACCACGATCGCCGGCACGTAACTGCGCGTGAGGTCGGCGAACGGATTGGCGGGAATCAGCAACGCGACCAGTTGCGCCGCGCTATAGCCCTGACCGGCGGTGACCACGATGGGCGACCGGCCGCTGGGAACCGCCTGCGCCAGCAGCCACAAGGCGGCCAGCGTTCCGCCCCAGGCCGCCAGGAACACCGGCCAGCTGGATCGCAGCAGCTTGAGTGCGGTCGTGGGACGCAAGCTGCCGAGGCCGTGCAGCAGCGAGCTCACGATGAAGGGAAACACGGCCATCTGCAGGAGCGCCACATACACATCGCCGAGCGGCTGGAACACGGCGGCATATTCGCCGAAGAACACGCCGCAGAGCGCTCCCAAGAGGGCGCCGACAATTACCCACGCCGAGAGGTTCACGTGGCGCGCTCGCTTCTACGCTGCGGCGGCGTCCGAAGCCCTTTCCCTATCGGGTACATGGCGGGCTCTATATCGGGTTTCAGGTGCGCAGACCACGACGTCGGCTGTCTGGTGAACGCAAGGGCCGCGGCGGTGACATCCGAGCAGTGTTCCCCCTGCAGCCGGCTTGGAATCTTCGTGGGGGCGCGGATCTGTTGTCCAGCGAGGCAAATCACGAGCCTCCCGAGGCTGAACGGTGGCTCAGTTAGGCGCCGGGCAGCTCACGCGGGCGTTGTTCACCGCGTGGATAATCAGCGTGATGTCGCTCGGGATCCCGTTCGGACGAGGGGCAAGACGCATCGTGCCTACGGCGCCTGTGCCTGGAGCCATCATCACCGCGAGATCGCGAACGGCCATCTGCGCAAACAATGCAAGACGCTGGTCAAGAACTACTACAGCAGGGCGACATGCGGACGGAATCCCGCGCTGCACACGCAACCGTGCATTCGGACCGTAATCAAGACGGGAAACCTTCGCTGCCTGATCACCGCCACCACCAAGAACGACGGGGCGACCGCGGTTTACCTGTGTCGCAGCAACTCCAAATCGACCGCGGTTGGCTGTCCGCGGTACAGCCACTGCATCGACGCCGGCGAGGCTCTGCGGGTCTGCGGGCCATCGAAGCTCGTACACACGAGAACGCCAGGGTGACATGGGGGCCATGAGCCAGCGAAATCACCCGGGTCACTAGTCAGGGCGAAATCAGGGGAATTGAACGAGATGATCCGACAATTATAGCCATTCGGGCCGGCGCTCGTATTGCGCCATTCCCGCGCAATGCGGCGCGAGGCAGTGTGCGACAAGACTACGATGCCCTTCGGGTTGACGGCCCGATGCGGCCTCGGTCGCACCCTTTCAGGGGCCAACGTTGCGTGCGCGACGGGCGCACAGATCGCGGCGGTCGTCGTCGCTTTGATCTCAGCCCCGTGTGTCCATCCGTTCGACCCATTGAGCGCGCCATGCGGGAGCCACGAATGGATCCGCAAAGTACTGTGTTTCCCGCGCAACCTTGTCG
>CAZTDK010000406.1:0-6180 GCA_964611965.1 uncultured Binatia bacterium (SeqCode)
CAGCACTTGCTCGATCTGAATCTGATCGGCGTCGACCTGCAACTGCTGCGCCGGAAAATCGCTGCGAATCGCGATCCGTGCCCGCTCCAGCTCTCGGAGGAGCAGGTAGGGGATGTGGCCCACGATCCTACCGAGGTCGACCGGTTCGAGCTGGGCGACGCCCTTGTCGACGAAACTGCGGAGATGGGCGACGATCGCGGCGGCCCGCACCGCGCCATCGTCGATGTCCGCCAGGAGCCCGAGGAGCTTTTCGGGGTCGACAGTCCCCGCTCGCACATACTGGCTACAGGCCTCCGCCAGATAGCCAATCGACGACAGCGGCTGGTTGAGCTCATGCGCCAGGCTGGTGGCAAGCTCGCCGACGGTGCTTACCCGCGTGGCCTGGCTCAGCTCGAGCTGCCGTTGCCGCACGCGCTCTTCCTCATGCAACTTTTGATCGGCTTGGTGCGCCTGCTCGGCGAGCTCTTGCTGGCGGACGAAGGACAGCAAGAGCGCCTCGTTCATCTCGCGCATGGTCTGCGCGGCCTTGCCGCGCTCATCGGCTTGCTTGCTGATCGCGTGCAACTGCTCCACCGCTTGGTAAGTGGCGGAGGCGAACGCGCCCACGAGCATTCGCAAATCCTCGCCGTCGAACTTGCGGCGATCATCATGCGCGATCGCCCAGATGGTGCCGACCGCTCGCCCCTCGACGTAGAAAGGGACCAGCAGGCATTCTTCGGCCGGCGGCGTTACCGGCAGGAAATAGGTGTAGCGCCGCTCGAGGCGCCGGAACAACAGCGGAGAGTTGCGATCGAGCACGTCGCCGCACGGGCCGAAGTCGCGTGGCGTGCCGCCGCCAATGTGCGTCTTCCAGCGGCCGGCGATCGCCGGCCAGTGGAACCTGCCTCCATCCTCCGTCACGAGGCTGATCCCGGCCGAGTCGGCCTGGAAGACCTCCAGGATCATGTCGGCCAAGACTTGAAGAATGGTGCGCGGCGAATCGACCAGCGCTTGTGCTAGCGATACCAGCGCACGGTTCTCCTTCTCATAGTCCGGCGGGCGCGATGGCCGGCGCTTCAATTCCTCCGTGCAGAGCACCGATTCCAGCGCCGGCACCGTCGACGAGACGGTTGTCGGAACGCTGTCCATCGAATACGCCATCTCGGCGCCGAGTCGTCCCCATTCTGCCATGTCGAGCCCGCGATTTGCGCCTTCTGTTCAGGACGGCACCACCGATCGGCCGTTCGCGGCTGCTTTCTGCACTGCGATCGTCCCGATTGCTTGAGGCGTACGCATGCGCGTCCCGCGGAGACGCCGTTGGGAATCTTTCGCCGCGCCCTTCTTGACCGCGCCCTTCGCTTTGGCAGTGGCACTGCGGGCGGCCGGCGCACGGCCATCATTGGGGGAGTGACCTGCCTGCGCGCGCAGCTTCGTCTTGGCGTGCACTCCCGGTTTCGGGCTCGTGACGCGGCGCGTGGACACCGGCTTGGCGCGGCGCAGCGGCTTGGCGGATGCGACACCCGTCAGCGCGCCGTAGACCATGGTGACCAGGCTCTTCGCTTGGCGCAGGGTGTCGCGCAGCAGCAGCGGGTCTGCGGGCGTGAGCTCTCGCCGGCGCCGGAGCATCTGATCACCCAGGTACTCGAGGCTCTCGTGGCCAAGCTGACTACGGACGCCCGGGAGCAGCTCACGTTCTTCCTCTCGAATATGGTGTTCGACATGATCGGTCAGGATTCTGAAGGTCGAATCGAAGGTCTCGGCCGCCGATGACATGACGTTCAGCTGATCGATGAGGGCCTGCACGATATGGTGTTCCTTCGTTGCGGCACGCACGAGCTCATGTCCCCGCGGATCGGCCGTCATTTCAACCGCGGGATAGAAAAGCTGTTCCTCCAGTTGGCTATGGATCTCCAACTCGGTGCACACCTTGCGCGCAATCTCCTGGCGCTCGTGAAAGACACGATCACCCGCTGCTTCGAATTCACGAAACAGCACTTCTATGTTCCGGTGGTCACTTTTGAGCAAACTGATGGCGTTCATTTGACTCTCCATTATTCGATTCGTCGCACCGGCTGTTGCTTCTCTAGCGGGTGCACAGCGGGCAGGCACTGGGTCCGTAGGGCGAGAAGATCCGCCGTCGCGCGGACGCGGCATACTGTGCGTCGCTTGCGCGGACCCTCGTGGCGCTACCGTGGAAATGCACGGTCACGGCGCTGGCCGCCGCTCCGGCAAGGGCGACCAGGACCGCGCCTGCCGCGGTCACCGGACTGCCCCCACGCATCGCTCGCGCGCCGACGCCGATGAACCAAGTCAAGCCGCCGTCGAGTCCGCTGGGTCGCCAGCGCACTGCTCGGGACATGACCTGCTTTCGTTGGGTCATACCGCTCCTCCTATGACCTGGACGTGTGTGTCCGAAGGTTGCGTTATCCGGAGAGTCTGTTGTCGCTGCCTTGCATGGTACTGCACCACGAAACCGACATGACAGGCGAACCGCTCCACCTCCACGCCACGATCACCCGGCCGATGGCCAACCCGTCGGCGTGCTACGTCGCTACGGAAGAGAGACGGAACCGCGACGACTTCGTCCACTGAGCATCGCGACCGCCAAGAAGACGACGGCGATGACGGCGAAGAACCAACCGATCTGCGCGGACAAGCCGGCCACACCACCAAAGCCCAGCAGCGACGCCACCAGGGCGATGACGAAGAAGACAACTGCGTAGTGCAACATGAATTCCTCCTTTACCCAAGGGTCAGGTATCAACAGTTGGCGCGATTTCCGGGTGCGACGCGCCGCAACCGCAAACGCACGTGGAGATTGAGTCGCTCGTAAGAGCTCTTGTCCAAGGGGGCTGCGTGTCCAGAGCGCCATGTCTTATTTTGTACAGAAGGCACCTCAACGCCGTAAGCCCGGAGTACTACGTGCGTGCTACTGCGCACGTAGTCCTACGTCCTCATGCACCGGGCAGCGGGACTGCATTTTCCCGAGGTCAGGAGATCCGGGGCCAGGCGCTGTCGAGCCCAGGCATGTTGCGCGCGCGTCACGTTCGTGCGACGGCATCACAGAATGATGACAGGAAGTGACGTGACCGAGGACTCGGTGCTGCTGGAGCAGCTTCAGCGCGCGGCGTTCGGCTATTTCCTGCAGGCCGTGAATCCAGCCAATGGACTGGTGGCCGACACCTCGCGCGAGAATTCGCCGTCGAGCATCGCGGTCGTCGGTTTCGCGCTGTCGGCGTATCCGGTGGCGGTGGAGCGCGGCTGGATGGCGCGCGCGGACGCGGTCGCCCGCAGCCTCGCCGCGCTGCGCTTCTTTCGCGACAGCGATCAGAGCGACAGTCCAGAGGCCACCGGTTACAAGGGCTTCTACTACCACTTCCTCGACATGCGGACCGGTGTCCGCGTCTGGCGCTCGGAGCTGTCGATGATCGATACGGCGCTGTTGATCGCCGGTGCGCTGACGGCGGGCATGTATTTCACCGCCCACAGTGCGGACGAAATCGAGCTGCGCGCACTGGCCGATGCGTTGTACCGCCGCATCGACTGGCGTTGGGCGCAAGACGAGGCGGAGACCATCCGGCAGGGCTGGAAGCCCGAATGCGGGTTCCTGCACTACGGCTGGGAAGGCTACAGCGAGGCGATCGTTCTCTATGTGCTGGCGTTGGGCTCGCCGACGCACTCGCTCACGGGTGACTGTTACGCGGCGTGGACCGCTACGTACCAATGGGAGAATCTGTACGGCTGCGATGTTCTGTACGCGGGGCCGCTGTTCGTGCACCAGTTTTCGCACGCCTGGATCGACTTTCGTGGCATCCGGGATCGCTTCATGCGTGAGAAGCGCTGCGACTATTTCGAAAACAGCCGGCGCGCGACATACGTTCAATGCGAATACGCGCAGCGCAATCCAAACGGCTTCGCTGGGTACGACGAATCGTGTTGGGGCCTGACGGCCTGCGATGGTCCGAGCGACGAGCGCCCTGACGTCTCCAACGAGCCGCGGCGCCTGTTTGGTTATGCCGCGCGTGGCGTGCCGTACGGGCCGGATGACGGAACGCTGGCGAGCTGGGCGGCACTGGCCTCATTGCCGTTCGCGCCCGATCTCGCCTGGCGCGCGGCGCGCACGATGTTCGCACGGTACCCCGAAATGCTGTCCGACCACCGGATCGCGAGCAGTTTCAATCCGAGCCTCGCCGGCGCGGGCCAGCGCGCCTGGGTCTCGCCCGGCCACTACGGGCTCGACCAGGGGATCGTCGTGATGATGATCGAAAACCATCGGACGCAACTGATCTGGCAACTGATGCGGGGCTGTCCTTATATCGTGAGCGGTTTGCGGCGCGCGGGATTCCGCGGCGGCTGGCTGTAGGCGCTTGAGCTTGTCGGCGGATGATCCACAAATTGACGCAGATGTTCACAGAAAGACAATGCGGTCGAACCCCGAAAGCACTCCGATGATCTTGGTGCTGTGCCGTGTTAGAAACGTCTTCCCGGCGTCCTCCTCTCGTCGAGAGTCTCCCTGTCCTCGCAAAACGTGAAGTCTCTTGTACTGCGGGAGTGACGCCATTTCACTGTTCGCTCTTCGTTGGGCTGCGGACGCTAGCCCGCGATAGGAGAATCCGTGCGCGACAGGAGAATCCGTGGATGAGACGCCTGCTCGCAATTCAGGAGATCTGAGGCTCCTGGAACAGCCGCGCCAAACTCTCCAGATCGGCGGCATTCACGTCGGACACCGCCCAGAACGTCAAGCCCGATCGCTGCCACCGCAGCAGATGATAGCCCTGAAACGCCACGGTCTGCGGTGCCTGATCTGCATCGCTGCCGGAGGGCCAGATGAAGACGTTCACGATGTGTTGCCGTCGCTTGTAGACCACGACTGCCACCGCGCGTCCGGCGATGTAGTCGACGCGTCCGCCGACCAGCGGAAAGCCGTCGGCGGTGAAATCGGCGACCGGCGGGGCAAAATCGATCTTGCCGTTGAACCAGGGCTTGACGGTGTGCTGGTCCGACGTCGCAACGTCGACGAGATGATCCACCATCAGCGAGCGCACATGGCTGGACACCAACTCCGACGACACCGCGTCCCGGCCGGACGTGTGGACAGCGGCCACCCACGACAGCACCGCCGCGGCAGTCGCCGCCAGCGGGACGGCAGCCCAGCGCCACGGCATGAAGAAGCGGGCCTTGGGTTTGGCTGCACGACGCAGCGCCGTGTGCAGGCGTCGCTCCAGCCCGGCTGGTGGCGCGAATACCAGTGATGGGGTCGCAAAGGCGGCGCGCGTCGCTTCGTGTTGCTGCAACGCGGTGGCGCAGCGGACGCACTCGCGGAGGTGCGCTTCAATTTCCAGGCTCTTGCCGATATCCAGCTCGCGATCGAAATAAGCCGAGAGCAGCGGTTGTGTGTGCGCACACGTCATCATCCCGCGCCTTCCTTCATCCGCCGCAGCAGCGCGTGTTGGAGGTGGCTGCGCGCGCGTGCCAGGCGCGACATGACCGTACCCAGGGGTATGTTGGCGACGTCGGCGATTTCCTTGTACGAGAGCCCTTCGAGCTCGCGCAGAACGAAGGCCTCGCGAAACTCCGGGGGCAGGGCTTCCAGCGCTTCGCGCAACAGTTGCCGGTCGGCATTGCGAATGAATTGGACCTCCGGCTCGGTGGCGGGATCGGCCGGGATCTCCGCCACGCCGTCGTCCACGTTGTCCGTGGTGTGTGCGCTCTCCGTGGCACGTTGCTGTCGCAGCCACGTGTAGCAGGTGTTGCGCACGATGGTGAGGACCCAGGCACGCGCATCCCCGCCCCGGTAGCGGTCGAACGATCGAAAGGCTCGCAAGTACGCCTCTTGCACGACATCGTTGGCGTCATGGTCGTTGCGGGTGAGCCACCGGGCGAGGTTGTAGCCGGCACCGAGGTGCGGCATGACGATGCGCTCGAAGCGCTGTACATCCTCCGATTCCTGCACCCGAGGGTCCCCTGTGCCCGCGTCCGACGGTTGATCGTAGCACGTCTCGACAGACTCTCCTCTGCTTGAAGACTCACGCCGTCGCGAATTTATTCCCGCGCCAATCGCAGCCCAACCGCCTCAGTTGCAACCGCCGACGAACGCAGACACGCGCCGATGGCAGGCCCGAAGACGACGGAAATCCAGCGCCCCCTCGCCCGCGCCACGAGGGGCGGCGTCCCCCGACAAGCCACCGACGCTTGCACCCT